>CAMDMY010000017.1 GCA_945902775.1 Chryseobacterium gleum
AGGGGGTGATCGTGATCACTACGAATTTAAAATAAAACAAATAATTGATAATGAGTAATTTAAAGAAGATAATAATTGGAGCTAGCGTTGTAGGAGTAGTTGGTATTGCTTTAATATATGATAAAATTGGTTTATTTTTAGATGGGAGAAAGTCAACAACGAATGAGAAAAGTCAAGAATTTTTCTTTGATTCTAAGTTGGGAGCTAAAGGCTTAGCTGATAAATTAGAAAGCGAACATTTAATAGATGATAAAGTAGCGCTATTAGCTGTTGCTGAATACAAAGGTTTAGATGCTAGTAAATTAGCTTCAGGTAAGTATTTAATTGAAGAAGGAACATCTTACCGTAATTTATTAAATGGTTTTACTTTAAACGGAAACGGAAATGGTAATGCAGAAGTGGAAGTAGATGTAACGTTTAATAATTGTAAAGATATTTATCAATTAGCAGGAAAAGTTTCAGACTGTTTATTAGTTGATAGTGCTAAATTGGTTTCGTTTATTGAAAATGGATCGACTTTAGAGAAATACGGTTTTACTATAGAGCAAATTCCAGCTTTATTTTTGCCGAATACGTACAAAATGTATTATGACACTGACGAAGAGCAGTTTGTAACAAGAATGGCTTCAGAATTTAAAAACTTTTGGACTCCAGAAAGAACAGCTAAAATTGCAAAAATCGGATTAAAATCACCTTCCCAAGTGGTTACATTAGCAAGTATAGTTTATTCTGAACAATCTCAAAATCCGGAAGAATGGCCAATTATTGCAGGTTTGTATTTAAATAGAATTAATCAAGGGATTAAAATGCAATCAGACCCAACTTTTAAATTTTGTTGGGGAGAAGAATTAGACGGAGTTCAACGTTTATTAGCTGTTCATAGAGAAATTAATTGCCCTTATAATACATACAAAATCAATGGTTTACCTCCAGGTCCAATTTACATTCCATCTACAGCTGTAGTTGATGCTTGTTTAAATAGAGCAGATGTAGATTACATTTATATGTGTGCAAAACCCGATTACACTGGGAAACACAACTTTGCGGTTTCGGGTTCAGAACATACACAAAATGCGACTGTTTTTCAAAATTGGTTAGCCAAAGAATTAAAGGCTAAGGGACAATAATTTATTGAGTTATAAATTCATCAATATTCATTATTTAATAAATTAGCCTTAAAAAAATGGATTATACAACTAGTTTTATTTCAACTAAAGTTGAGTTTTGTCCTTGTGGCTCAACAGACTTATTTTCATTATGTTGTCAACCCAAAATAGAAAGGATAGTAAAAGCAAAAACAGCAGAGGAATTAATGCGTTCTCGCTATTCAGCCTATGTAGTTTCAGCGATTGATTATTTATTAGAAACAACCTATAAAACACTTCGAAAAAATCAATCGTACAAAGAAATTGAAGAATGGTCGAAAGAAAATAATTGGCAAAAGTTAGAAATACTTAATTCAACTAAAGATATTGTTGAATTTAAAGCCTATTTTTTAGATTATTCAAATCAACAACAAGTACATCATGAAAAATCAACCTTTATTTTTGAAGATGGAAGCTGGTACTATTCTTTTGGAGAATTTAATTAAAGTTAAGATTTTAAGTTAATTCTAACCTCAATCTTATTCTAAATCTCTACCTGAATCATTTTAATTGGTCTAAATATTGCTTACATTTGAGTTATGAATAAATTATTTATATTTCTATTCTTTCCTTTTATTGGATTTACTCAAAATGTGGTTCCTTTTGTTGATTTTAACAACTATTTCAGAAGTTTTCAAGATGATAATTTCCGGGTCGTTGAATTTCAAAGAATCATTGATTTCAAGGGAGGAGATGAATTTGTTGCTTATCTCGATAATAAAGGGAATTTGAGAGTATTTGATGGCACCACACCTAAAGATATAACCAATCTTAATTTAGAATATAAAGTTTCAGACCATTTATTAGCTTGGAAAGTGATGAATACCATTAATATGTGGGACGACGGGAAAATGAGAACCCTCACCTATAATGGAAGAAATTATGAAGTTAGAGATAGTTTAATTGTATTCGATGATACAAGATATAATTCAGTAAATGCTTATTGGAATGGTACTATTTATCCATTGTACAATGTTGTTGATTCTATTTATATGCCTGAATTTGTTGGAGAAAATATTGTAGCATTTAGAGATAATGGAAATTTTTATAAGATTTTCTGGAATGGTAAAATTTATGATATCGGAGTATGGAATAGTTCAATTTCTTTTCAGGGAGGAACGGATATTATGATTTTTAATGACCCTATCAATCGAACATTTGCGATTTTTGATAAAGGAGAGTTTCTTGATGTTGAATCGTTTTATATGGGTAAATATAAAGCAGGTAGAGGCTTTATTGTATATGAAGATTTAAATGGGAATTTAAATTATTATGGAAATGGAAACAAAGTCCAATTGAGTAATTTTTCTGCTAAAATTTGGGAAGTAAAAGATGACATCGTAGTTTGGAGTGAAAATAGTTATTTATATACCTATGTAAACAATGAAAAAACTAAAATATGCAACTTCTTACCGACTGATTATCAGTTAAAAAACAATGTTTTTGTCTATCGAAATATTATGGGGGGAGTAAGTGCTTTTGTAGATGGTAAAAATTACGACATAACGAATCAAAATGAATCAAGTTATGATATTTACGGCTCTTCTGTAATTGTTAAACTTTTCAATAATTCATTTATAGTTTTGAAAAAAGGAGTAAAATATACTTCTTAAATTATTTTAACTCCTCAATTGCCGATTTTGTACCTATCGTTCGTGTTATAAAATCTATATCATATTTTGGATTTCTTGCAGGAGAATATTCTCTCCCATAAAATATAATTTGAAGATGTAATTTATTCCATAATTCTTTAGGGAAAAGTTTCTTAGCATCTTTTTCAGTTTCAACTACATTTTTACCTTTCGTAATTCCCCAGCGAATTAGTAAACGATGAATATGCGTGTCAACAGGAAATGCTGGAACACCAAAAGCCTGGGATACAACAACTGACGCTGTTTTATGCCCAACTCCTGGTAACTCTTCTAATAACTCCATTTCTTCAGGAACTTCACCGTTATATTTATCGATGAGAATATGTGATAAGTTATAAATTGCATGTGATTTTTTAGGAGATAATCCACAAGGTCGTATTATTTGTCTGATTTCGTCAGGTGTCAATTTAATCATGTCAAAAGGATTGTTGGCCAATTTAAAAAGAGCTGGTGTTACTCTATTTACCATAACATCCGTGCATTGAGCAGATAATAATACTGAAATTAAAAGTGTGTAAGCATCTGAGTGGTCTAATGGAACAGGAGTTTCAGGATATAATTTTTCAAGTTCATTTATTATATAAATTCCTTTTTCTTTCTTTAACATATTCTGTCTAATTTCGTGTAAAATTGAATCCTATGGACAAAGATAATCTCTTTCCTCAATTCAGGAAATTAAGTAACGAAAAAGCATTTTATAAAATTATAGATGAACTAAATTTTGAAGAAATTCAATTGGTAGGTTCGAAAAAACTATTCTATCAAACATATGCAGAACAATATCTAGAAATACTTCGAATTCAAGATATGTTAAATTGTATTGATGGTTTATTTATAATTATTTCGGAAAAGGAATGGAGTGAACTAAACAATTAACTTAATATTACTCTGTCTTAGATTTTATAGAAAATATAATATCGACCCTTCTGTTTTTTTCTCTATCTGCTTCTGTTTTTTCAGGACTTACTAAAAGCAAATTATTACTAAAACCCTCGTATCTTAAACGATTGTAATCGATTCCTTTTTTGACTAATTCAGTATATACATATTTAGCTCTTTTTTTACTCAACTTCATATCATTACCACAGCAAACGTGACCTCTAATAAAAGCATTGACTTCTTTATTTTGATTTAAAAAATTAAATAAATCATTCATTTCTTTGATTGAACTATCGTTTATGATTGGATCTGTCCCTTCAAATTCAAGTCCCATAATTACTAAAGCAACAGAGTTGTTCAAATTTTGAACATTGATAGTGTTTAATTTTTTCTCCATGTCACTATAACGTTTATTTCTAGTGAATTTAGAAGATCTTTCCCTAACTAATAGATTATCGATTTGATCTTGCGATTTACCCGAAGTACTTAATTCAGCATTACCATCTTCTTCCATTAAAATTTGAAGTGGTTGATTTGGTTTGAAAACAGTAACAACAGTATCAATAAAAGTTGCAGAATCAATTTTAGGTTTGTTATTTACAATTACAGGATCGTTACTTCTTATATTGTTTTTAGAAAAAATAATATCTACTCGTCTGTTTCTACTTCTATCATACTCAGTAAGTTCAGGCTGGACTAAAAGCAATGTATTACTAAATCCTTGATATCTTAATCTCTCAGCGTTAATTCCTCTATCAACTAATTCAGTATATACTAATTTAGCTCTTCTTTTACTTAGGGGCATTTCATCTCCACAACATACGTGACCTCTAATAAAAGCATCTACTGCATTGTTTTTACTTAAAAAATAAAATAAATCATTCATTTCAGCCAAAGAAGAAGGCGTTATAATTGGTTGATCTCCTTCAAATTGTAAATTCATACTTAACAAAATGATTGATTTATCAAGATCTTCGATTTTAATTTTTGAAAGTCGAGAGCCTAAATCAGGGTGAAGTTGAGTGTTCGGTTTTCTTTGTTTTGCGGACTTTTCACGAATAACCAATTTGTCGATTTCATCTTGTGATTTACCTTCAATCGATATTTTTTCTTTTTTATCTAAGGGTTTTAAATCTAATTCAGTTTTTACAAAAACTTCTTCAATTTGTGGAGTTGTTTGTGCTTTTATTGCTGTTTTTTCATTTTGTTCATAAACTTTTTTAATATCTTCTTTAATAATTAATGAATCAGAAGGGAAAATTCTAGTTGAAGTAACACCTTCTAGACTTTCTTTTTCAATTTTTATTTTTGTATCATATTTTTTAGCTACTTGTTTGTAGTCAATAGAATCATTATCGGAAGAAACGGGTTCATTATTTATTTCAGTCAGTTCTGTTTCAAGCTGAATAGTTTTAGTGTAAATATCTGGTTTTTCATCAGGTTTATTAATTTCAGGTTCAACTGTTTTTGTGTAAAAAGGATCTTCAGACTGAAAGTCTTTTGTAGGTAAAACGATTACTGGTTCTTTGTACCTATACTTAATATCAACTCTTCTCCAATTAAATCCATCAGAATAAGAGTATAAGAATGCAGGTGGATAATCTAAATTTTCTGGTCTATATTGATGAATGATAATAGCAGAATCAATCGAGCCTTTTATAGAATTCATTCTTTTTTTAGATCGAATTTGATTATAAACCGGTGCGCCTGTTTTTTCAACATATCCAATAATTTCAATGATTTCGATCGGTTTTGTTTTCACTTCGTTCACAAAATCTTTTAAAATAATCATCGACTCAGCTGTCAAACTAAAATTATCTACATCATAATAAAATGATTTTATATGCAGCATTTCTCTAGTCTGAGAGAACAAACTATTGGATAATAGAAGCAAAATAAAAATTATTTTAAAGCGACTCATGTAATTTTTAGATATCAAATTAGATAAGGAAATTGTATTAAAATTTATACTTAAAACTACTAATAAAGTTTCAATTTTATAAGATTAATAAGAATTAATCAATATTAACTTTGAAACTATTACCTAGGTAATTACCTTTGGGTGATGAAAATAGATGAAATCGTAAAAGCAAACTTCAAATCCCCACAACAAAAAGTAATTGTAAATCTTAGATATACAGCGAATTACTATAGCAATTCGCAAAATATATTTATGTCTGAATTTGATTTAACAATGCCTCAATTTAATATTTTAAGGATTTTAAGAGGTGCAAAAAAAGCGTTAAATGTTAATTCGATAAAAGAGCGAATGGTTGAGAAATCACCTAATTTGACTCGAATAATGGATAAATTAGTTGCTAAAAAATTAATTAATCGTTTTCACTGTTCGGAAGACAGAAGATCTGTTTATGTTGAAATCAATAAATTAGGATTAGATTTACTAGATAAAATTGATCCTAAATTAGGTGAAGCAAATTTGTTTCCTAATAGTTTAACTGATGAAGAAGCTGAACAACTTAGTTTTCTTTTGGATAAAATGAGAGAGATATAAACTATGAAATAGCCATGTTTAGAAACACAAACATTGATGAAGATTTATAAGGCATATTCCATACAAAAATTAAAAAACAAATTATCTAAAGATGAAACAAAAAACATTAAAACATTTAATTTTTAATTTCTTAATAGTTAGCTTTTTAGTTTTATCGAAAATAGGTTTTTCACAATCGATTAATGAACAAAACAAAGGAGTTTTAATAGGTAAAGTGATAGATTCACTTAATTCTAAACCAATCGAATATGTTCAGATAAAAGTGTTGAATGACAAAGATTCTATTACCATTAGTGGTATTTATTCCAATGAAAAAGGTGAATTTGAACTTTCAGGGATTCCTTTTGGAAAATATCTTGTCAAAGTTTCATTTTTAGGTTATTCAACAAAGTTTTTTAATTCAATCGAATTCAATTCGAATAGAGTCAAAATTGATTTAAAATCGATTTTACTTTTAACAGAAAATGAAATTGGGTTATCAGAAGTGAAAATTTTAGGTAAAGCAGATGTTCTAAAAACTGGAATAGATAAAAAAATATACAATGTTGCTGAAGATTTGTCTTCTAAAGGAGGTTCAGCAAATGATGTGTTAAATAAAGTTCCTTCAGTAGGGGTTGATCAAGATGGGAAAGTATCTCTCAGAGGAGATGGGAATGTTACTATTTTGATAGATGGTCGACCAAGTTCACTATCAGGTGGTAATGGTAAAAGTTTATTAGACGCAATTCCTGCGAGTTCGATTGAACGAATTGAAATTGTAACAAATCCTTCTGCGAAATACTCTCCTGACGGGACATCCGGAATTATCAATGTAGTACTGAAAAAGAACAAGTTAAGAGGTACGAATGGAATGATTAGTGCAACTGGCGCTACAGGTAATTTATTCAATGGTTCAGCAAGTTTTAGTTTTAGAAATGCAAAATTAAATACGTATGTGAATTATACTTATCGCTACATGGAAGGTTATAGAGATAATTATGGTACACTTGAGCAAATTTCAAGTAATAACGTAAGTTCCTTATTAGATCAAAATAGAACAGGTAGTGATTTGAATGCTGGTAATACACTTCGATTTGGAACTGATTTTTATTTGAAACCCAATCAAACATTTGGATTTCTGGTAACTGGAAATGATGGAATTAGAAATAGAACGGGAGATTTAAAGAATAATTTGTACACAGGAAATTCAGTTTTAACCAAGACGTGGGATAGAATATCATCAGATCCAACTTCACAACAAAATATGGATGTGAATTTGAGCTATAAAATTGATTTCAAAAATGATAAAGGAACCTTAACTGCAGATGTTACACAATCTATAGGAACTGATGATATTAAAGGTATTTATGATGAAAAATATTTAAATTTAGATGGTTCAACTAGTTCCAAATCAGATTTAAATCAGCGTTTATATAATTTCGAAAAAAATAATGTATCAAATTCTCAAATTGATTATACTCGAGTATATTCAAAAATAAATGCACGATTTGAAACTGGAGTAAAATCAATTGTTAGAAATTTAGGAGTCAATACTCGTTCAGAAAAATTGGATACACTTACGTTTATTTTTAATCCTGATACACTGGCAAACTTTATTTACAATTACAATGAACAAGTTTACAGCGCTTATGCAATTTACGGTCAACAGAGAGGAAAATTCAAATACCAAGGTGGAATTCGATTAGAACAAGCAATTCAAGCTCCTTATTTAGTATCGACAAATCAAAAATTTACAAACAACTATTTTAATATTTACCCTTCCGGACATATTAAATACAATCACAAAGAAAATACAGAATGGAGTATAAGTTATAGTAGGAGAATAAATAGAGCTGCATCAAGTGATATGAACCCTTTTACTAACTATTCAGATCCTTTTAATCTTAGAATGGGAAATCCAAATTTAAAACCTGAATATATAAATTCATTTGATCTTGGCTATTCTATTGAAAATAAAAAAGTTACAATAACATCAAGTGTGTATTATCGTCATTCAACAGATGTTATTCAACGTATCAAGATTTTCAATTCTGATCAAACTTCAGCGGTAACTTTTGCTAATATTGATCAAAGTCAAAGTTCCGGTTTAGAGATTGTGACAATATTTAAACCTTTTAAATGGTGGAAAAATGTGATTTCATTTAATGGGAGTGGAATAAGGTATATTGATAATACAGCGAATTTTAATTATAACAATAGTGGTTTTACTTGGGGAGCAAAGTATGTAGGTACGGTTGATTTTTGGAAAAAAACAATGACTGCTCAATTAAATGTCAATTATATTGCTCCGATGGTTACAGCACAAGGAAAAGCCCAAAGAAGAGGAGCCGTTGATTTTTCTACAGAAAAAGTTTTAAAAGAAGGAAAATGGTCAATCGGCCTAAGAGTGACGGATATATTTAATAAACAAGGTTTTTCATTCAAAGTTGTCCAACCTTCAATAATACAAGTGTCTGAATACAAGTGGCTTACAAGGAGAGTTTATTGTACAATAAGTTATAAGTTTGGAAAATTGGAAATGACAAATAAAAAATCGTCAAGTGAAACAAACTCAGGTATGGATTTTTAACATTATTTAAACATCATTTTTCACTTGGATTTGGAATAAATTTTATGCCTAAATTTAATTGGGCAGCATCAAATCCATTGTTTTTTATGATTTTTAAAGTAGTGTCTTTACTCCTTTGTTTGCTTGTTTTATTTGAATTTTTCATGGTTTCTACGTTTTTTTTGTAAGCTTTGAAATAAATATAATCAAAAAACAGTCCAACTTTTTCCAACAAAGAGCGAAGGGTGTCATTGATTGATTTAAGTGTGGAATTTACTGTATGTTTTAAAAAAATAAAAATGAAAGTTGCGAGTGTTAGTGAATTAAAAAAAGAGTTTAATCATTTATCTACTATAGAGTTAGTTGAATTATTAAATAACCTTATTAAATTCAATAAAGAAAACAAAGAATATGTTCATTATCTGCTCTTAGAAAGTGATTTTGAAGCTAATTATATTCAAAAAATAAAAGATGAATTAGAGGTTGAATTTAAGTCGATTGACGCTAGAAGTTGGAAGAC
The DNA here is from genome assembly GCA_945902775.1 of Chryseobacterium gleum. Taxonomy (GTDB): domain Bacteria; phylum Bacteroidota; class Bacteroidia; order Flavobacteriales_D; family Crocinitomicaceae; genus CAIUKX01. Next base: position 9,257 of record CAMDMY010000017.1, read on the forward strand.
GATGAAAAAATCAATTCAGCGTATTCTAAGAGTATTGAAAAAATATATTAAATTTTCGAAGCAACCTCAAACCGAAATAGAGTTACTTCTCTACTTTTGTGAGAAATTAAGAGGATTTAAAACCGCTTTGAATCGAAATCCAGTTATTTTTAATATGTATGTAAGACAAGTTAATGCCATTAATAAGGCCTTAGTCAAATTACACGAAGATATTCAATTCGATTATAAAGAAGAGATAGAAATTGCCATGAGTATTATCTAATTTAACTTCCGAAACCGTCTGCTAAATTCCTTGCTACAGCATCATAATACATATTCATATTTTTTGCTTTTTTTACACGCTTGAATACTGCTTGTGAATCACTAAATGTTTTACAGAAATACTCCCAAAATGATTCCATTTTCATTAACAAATGTTTGTCTCCAGAAAGTTGTTGAGCATAATTATTTAATAATGAATCATGAAATTTCATGAATTTTATTTCAGAATCTTCAGGAATTCTATCTGATTGATTTTGAATCATTTCTGGTAAAAAAGGATTTGCAATTACACCTCTTCCAATCATCAATTTTTTTACAGTTGGGAATTTCTCTTGTAATGTATTCAACTGAGAAAAAGAGATAATATCTCCATTATAAACCATACTGTGATTAGAACCGTCCAAACATTTTTGAAAGGCATCCTGATCAACAAATCCTGTGTACATTTGCTTTGCCGTTCTTCCGTGTATAATTATTTCAGTTAAAGGAAATTGGTTCAAATGTGGAATTAGTTCTGGAGTTTCGAAATTGTTTTCATAACCAAGCCTCATTTTCATTGAAAGTTTAATGTTGATTTTTGGAAGTACTGCTTCAAGAATTTCCACTACTTTCAAAGGCTGACATAACATGCCAGAACCCATTCCTCTTTTTGCAACCATAGGGTAGGGACAACCTAGATTCCAGTTCATTTCGGTGTGACCTAAATCAGTTAAATAATTTGCTAAATAGATAAAATCTGACGCATCATTCGTCATTATTTGAGGAATGATTTTATATCCTTGATTATTTTCAGGTTGAACATCAATTATATGCGACTTCTTCATTTCTTTCGAATGAGAAAGACAAATCCAAGGTGAATAAAAAACATCAATTCCACTGAAATATTTATTATAGGCATTTCGAAATCTAAAATCAGTTAAACCTTGAAGTGGTGCTAATAAAATTTGTGATTTTTCTGCCTGTATCATTTGATATTATTTAATCGAAATTAAGAAACTATTTTAGATTAGGAATAATTTTTGATTTTTGATTTTCAAGTTTAGCATTTAATGAACAATCGAGTATAAATAAAATAATGAAAGCTTAGAAATTCTTTTTGAGTGATTAACTATATTTGACATACTAAAAAAAATATAAAAATGAAATTATTGCAAGACAAAGTAGTATTGATAACTGGCGCTTCTAGAGGAATTGGGAAATCAATCGCTGAAGAATGTGTAAAACAAGGTGCTATTGTAGCATTTACTTATTTATCATCTGAAGAAAAAGCGCGCGCTTTAGAGGTTGAATTGTCAGCAAATGGTGGGGTAGCAAAAGGTTTTAAATCAGATGCTGCTAAATTTGATGAAGCTCAAACTTTGGTAGATGATGTTGTAGCTGCTTTTGGTACAATAGACGTTTTAGTTAATAATGCAGGTATCACAAGAGATACTTTGTTAATGAGAATGACAGAAGAACAATGGGATGAAGTGATGAATACGAACTTAAAATCAGCTTTCAATTTAACTAAAGCGGTTCAACGACCTATGCTAAAAGCGAAAAAAGGTTCTATTATTAATATGTCATCGGTAGTTGGAGTTAGTGGTAATGCTGGGCAATCTAATTACGCTGCTTCTAAAGCTGGTTTGATTGGTTTTACTAAATCAATAGCACAAGAATTAGGTTCAAGAAATATTCGTTGCAATGCAATTGCTCCAGGTTTTATAGAAACTGAAATGACAGCAGCATTAGATCAAAATGTTGTTGCTGAATGGAGAAAATCAATTCCATTAAAAAGAGGAGGTTCACCAAAAGATGTTGCTGAATTAACTGTATTCTTAGGTTCTGATATGTCAACTTATATTACAGGTCAAGTAATCAATGTTTGTGGTGGAATGTTGATGTAAGATTCTAAAAAATAAATGATTACAAATGTCACTCATTTTGGGTGACATTTTTATTTTCCGCTGATTTTTTTACTGATATAATTCAAATAGCGAAGTGCGTTTTTCAATAAATCTATGTAAAGTAAGAACATAAATAAGATTGACATCAACCATAAAACAACTAAGTTGGACCAAAAGGTTGTTAGTTTAATTCCTAAAAAATATTTATAGGGTGCATAGAAATGACTATCTAAAAAACGCACATTTTTATTATCACAGTAGATTGGATTTTCTTTTTGAATTAAATTATTTTCATCTGTAATGATTTTATCGATTTCTCTTCTGTTAGTAACCAGATCACTTAAACTTTCATTTTCATATTTATTTTTAAGTAACTCATAATTTTTGTTGCCAATTTTTGAAATTAAAGCTTCAATTTGAGCAGTTTTAACTTTTGAATTTTGAATATATTGATTGTTCAAAATAGTTAAAAATGAATTAATTTTAGAAACTAATTGAGAATTTGAATTTGGTAAATTGAATTCTTCTAATTCTTGAATACAAGTTTCACATTTTAAATTCGACCAATTTAATTGTTCTTTTTCAATTTCATTTTTAAGAATATCAATACTTTTAGTTAAATCTTCTGAATTTACAGATGGATTAGTTAGGTAGGATAATTTTTTTTCCATTTCTGGAATCCAAAAATCTTTCTTCCAAGTAGCATCACTTTTAGCTTGATTTAATTCAAAAAAGTACTTTTCATATTTATTATCTTTCGCTTGGGTTACTGCTAAAGCTTCATAAGCCCATCTTGCGGCCATTGAATTTCCAAGCCAAGGAACTTCATTTGATTTAGAAAAAAGTGGATTTAGTTTGTCAAATTTCACTATTACACCACTGAATAATAATTGAGGAATAATAATTAAGGGTACGATAATATAAATAACTTTTACTGAGTTAAAAGCACTAGAAATATTTAATCCAACAATATTAGCTAAGCATGAAAAAGAAAAAAGTACCGCCCAATATTCAAAGAACAATCCATTTATTTCAAGAATAAAATTACCTATTAAAACGAAAAAAAGACTTTGAATTCCTGATAAAATAAATAAAATTGAAATTTTAGAAAGTAAATAACTGCTTTTTGATAAGTTTAAAAAGCTTTCTCTTTTTAATATTTTTCTGTCTTTGAATATTTCTTCAGCAGCAACGGTAAGCCCTAAAAATAAAGCAACTATTACAGAAATAAATATATATTGTGGAATGTTTACATTTTCAAAGAAAGTATAACCATGATCGAAGTTGTTGTAATATTTCACAAAAAAAGATAAGATCAAGGCAAGAAGTGGAGCTTCAATCATATTAATAAGCATATATTGTTTATTAGACAATTTACTTAAGACATCTCGAGAGAAAAAGACTTTAAATTGTGACCATTTATTTGGTTTTTTGGAATTACTTTTTAAACTAAAACTTTGTTCCTCAATTCGAATTGGATTTGCATTATTTGAATAAAGTTCATTCCATTCTTGCGGTGATGTTTTTCTAGTTGAAGTTAAATTGCCATATTCATCGACAACTTTTGATTCTATAATATTGAATATCTGCTCAGGATTTACATTTCCACAAGCATAACATTCCCTTTCATCAGCATTTACATGATGAATGTGAGTTTTAAAGTATACAACTGCATCAATTGGATTTCCATCAAAGATTCTGTAACCACCTTTATCTAACAATAACAATCTATCAAACATTTTGTAGATTTCAGAAGATGGTTGATGAATTACAACAAAAATTAGTTTACCTTTTAAAGTTAATTCTTTAAGTAAATCGATAATATTTTCAGAATCTCTTGATGACAATCCTGAAGTTGGTTCATCTACAAATAAAACGGATGGTTCTCGAATTAATTCTAACGCGATGTTTAATCTTTTTCTTTGTCCCCCAGAGATTGTTTGTTCTAAAGGATTTCCAACAATTAAATCTTTTGCTTCAAGAAGACCCAAAGATGACAGCATTTCAATTACTTTCTTCTGAATTGCTCTTTCATTCAGATTTTTGAAGCAAAGTTTAGTATTATAATATAAATTTTGAAAGACGGTTAATTCTTCAATTAGCAAATCATCCTGGCTAATAAAACCAATAACACCTTCTATGTTTTTTTTATCAAAATGAATATCAAAACCGTTTATTGTAACTTTACCACTAGTAGGCTTAATATTTCCGTTTAAAACATTTAAAAAGGTAGATTTTCCAGTCCCTGAACCTCCCATTATACCAACTAACTTCCCTGATTCTTCAATGAAATTTAATTTTTGCAGACCAGTTTTTCCACTTTTGAATTTAAATTCTAGTTCACTTGCTTTAAAAGTTATTTTATCTTTTAAACTGTAATTTAAGAAATTAGAGATAATATCGCTATAGTAAATCTGCTTACTTTTTTGTGTTTTTAAAGTAGAACCTTGATTTAAGATATGCGTTCTGTTTGGAACTATTTGTCCATTCATTACAATCTCCTCCGTTCCAAAATACCGGTAGAAAAAAGTTGTAATACTATTTATTTTTAAAACTCTTATTTCCGAATTTAAACCTTCTAATAAGTATTGTTTCGCAAATTTTAAGTTTTTTAGTTCGTTGGATATGTATAATATATTATCATTGTCAATCACTTCTTCGATTGATTTCTCTAAAAAAGTTTGAAGTAGTTGATATTCATCTTGAACTATATTAAACATTTCCGCTACTGTTGAAACGAAACTATTTTCTTGTTCTCCTGCGTGACCAGAAGCGTTTATAAATTCAAATAAACGAATTAATACAATGAATTTTTGTCTTTGTGTTAATTCTTCATTTATCTGAGAACAAATACGCAAAACCTTAACAGAGTTAACAGATGTGCGTTTTTTTACACCGTCTTTTTTGCTCTTTGTCCCATGATGAATTTGAATAAATTCATCAAATAAATCCATATATGTCTTTACGTGAGAAGAATTTAGTTCAGAACGTAAAAAAGATTCTACCACAGCAGAATCTTCTTTAAAATTTATAAAAAGCTTATTGTTTTCTTCTTCTAAATCGTTAGTTAAATTAGATTCGTCGAAATCAACTTTTGCTATAATAGCAAAAAGTTGCATTAAAGCTCTTAATATTTTTTCACTCATCTAGAAGAAAATGATATTTATTGCTTGAATCCTATTAGCATAACAGCGCAACCAGTAATTTTTTTATCTAAGTCAAGCTCAGTTTCAATAATTACGGGAATCGTTACTGGAATTTTAAAGTCCCAGTAAGATGAATTTTTATAGTTTCTATTTGTGAAAATAACATTTCCTTTTAAGTCTTTTACAGTGAAAATAACGAAATCTTCTGTTGTACCTGCACTTGCACTAATTCTGTAAGTTGAACCCCCGAAAAAAGTGGTTTTAAATTCAGCCTTTTCTCTGTCTAAAAAAGCAGTATAAACTTGACCGTCAGATAAAAAATTGGCGTTATCTTTATTTAAATTTGCTTTACAGGCTCTTAGAATACCTGCACAATCTTGTGAGAAAGTTGAAAAGGAAACTAATGAAATAAATAATAATGTAAATTTAAAATTGTTCATTGTATTAATTAGTTAATTATAGACTCTCTGATTTCAACTATTTTTTTACCTATTTCAGTTAAAACAGTTTGATCAACGTTCACTTTAGTAACATGTTGAAGTGTAGTTGTTTTTGTTTTAGCATCTGTTTTTGGCTTAACAAATGTATATTCGATATTGATTTTATCAAAAGAAGTTTTCAAGTCTTTAAGTCCTTCAATCAACTTATCATTTTCACCATTGTTATTATATTCGATAAGAATATTCACAACTGTATTGATAGTTTCTTGTTGTTCTCCAATTCTCTCTACTATTTTTGGAGTAGAGTTTATCTTGTTAATTTCACAAGCGTAATACATAGATTCAATCCATCCTCCTGTTAAAATTAAAGCCGAAGTATGTTTTCTTTTTTCATTTTTCAAGAAATTATCACCATTTCTAAAAGCTTCAGAAACGATAACAAGAACAGAGTCTTGAATTGTTTTATTTTTTTCAAAACGACTTAAAAAAGATTTATTAAAAACTCCATCTAAACCTAATTTATTTGTCAAAGATTCCGCAGCTGAAAGACAGTTTAAAGAAGAACTATTTTGATTATTGACACTTGAGTACCCTAAATCTGCACCATAAATACCCAGATTTAATGCTTGTTTATATTCTGTAGAATAACTAGAAACTTTTTTTGTATCATTCAATAAACTCTCATTGTAGGGTGTTTTAGTTTCTTTCAGTAAGAGTGCCATTTGAATAGGAGAGGGAATACTAAATATCTTACCGTCAAAATCTGTATTTAACGAGTTCTTAGGATCTAAAATTTCTTGGTCAATTTCACTTTTAACGTTATTTTGGTTACCACCGCAAGATAAAATAAGAATTCCTCCTAAAACAAAAGGCGCTATCTTTTTTAGATTTAATTTCATAAGTAAATAGAATTTATCTTCATTAATTCGCTAAATTAATAATAAATTTTTCTACTCAATCATAGAAACGATCTTAATTTTGATATGATTTAACTTTTTGAGTATTTCAATTCATTTTCAACCCCCATTTTGATTAAATATAGTCTATTTTTTTATAATTGCTAAAATGATTATACTCATTGAAAAATCAGGTAATATTTTCATTTGTTTTATACCTTTGTTAAAAATTATAATATGTATAGTCGTCCTAGAAGAAATAGAAAGAATTCTGCGATTCGTAATATGGTTGAAGAAACTAAATTAGGAGCTGAAAATTTAATATATCCTATCTTTTTAGAAGATGGAAAAGGCATTAAAACAGAAATTAAATCATTACCAAATAATTATAGATGGTCGTTAGATTTACTTTTAACTGAAGTCGAACATTGTTTAAATCTAGGTATAAAAACATTTGACATTTTCCCTGCTGTATCTGAACATTTAAAAGATGTTACAGCAACTTACAGTTATGCAGAAGACAATTTTTATTTACATGCAATTAGGAAATTAAAAGAGACTTTTCCAGATATTGTTGTAATGAGTGATGTAGCAATGGATCCTTATTCATCGGATGGTCATGACGGTTTAGTTCGTGATGGAAAAATTTTAAATGACGAAACATTACCAATTTTAGCTAAAATGTCAATTGCTCAAGCTCAAGCAGGTGTTGATATTATAGGGCCTTCAGATATGATGGATGGTAGAGTTGGATTTATCCGAAATGAATTGGATAAAAATGGATATTCTGATGTAAGCATAATGTCTTATACGGCAAAATATGCAAGTGCATTTTATGGCCCATTTAGAGATGCATTAAATTCAGCTCCAAAAGCAGGGGATAAGAAAACGTATCAAATGAATCCAGCTAATAAAAGAGAGGCATTATTAGAAGCTGAACTTGATTACAATGAAGGTGCAGACTTTTTAATGGTGAAACCGGCTTTATGTTATTTAGATATTATTCACATTCTTAAAGAGAATTTTAATATTCCAATTACAGCTTACAATGTAAGTGGCGAATGCGCAATGGTTTATGCTGCATCTCAAAATGGTTGGTTAAATTATGAAGCAACAATGTCTGAAATGTTATTAAGTATCAGGAGGGCAGGTGCAGATGGTATTTTAACTTATTTCGCTAAAGATTTTGCTGAATTAATTAGGAGATAATTGAAAATTAAAGTCATAAAAAAAAGCACGATAGACTCGTGCTTTTTTTTATGACTAGTTTTTTTGATTATTTAATTGGATGAGCAGTAAAAAATGCAGCAGCTTGTTTATCTGTTGGTTCTAATTTTTTAATTGTTTCCCAATAAACTCTTGCTTTTACAATGTCTTTTGCATCTTTCGCATTTACAAAACAATCACCTAAATATCTAGCGGCTTCTAAAATGGAAGCTTTGTTATTTGAAGCAATAGATTCTTCAGGAGTTAATAATTCTAAATATTTCACGTAATGATTTTTTGCTAACCATTTTTCGTTTGTAGGATCAATTTTAAAGCTTGATCTAGCTCTCCAAAGATAAGCAGCAGCGTAGCTTGGGGAACGTTCCGCAACTCCTGCAAAACACGTATCAGCTAACACATAATCTTTCGGTCCGAAGTAATACGCTTTCCCTAATTCATTTAATTCTTGAACAGATAGATTAGTGTAAAGTCCATTTCTTTTCTTTTCGTATGAAACGATTGCATCTGCATATTTTTTATTTTTAAATTGAAGTTTACCAACTTCACCAATTAATTCATTTGCTTTTTCAGGTTCTGATGAAATTGCTCTTTCTAATTCAATTATAGCTAACGAATCTTTTCCTGTTTTAGATAATAACAGTCCTTTGTATCTGTAATCTGAAGCGATTATTTTCTCAGAAGGAACTTTACTAAAGAATTTATCACTTGATTCTAAACCTTTAACATAATTTGCTTTTACATCATTTTCAGTACATTCGAAATAAGAGTATGTTAACATTCGATCAATATAGAAGTTTGTTAATCCACTTGCTTGAACTGTGTTCAATTCATTGATTGCTTCACAATAACGCTTTCCTGAAAATAACGATGTCGCATATCTGTAACGTGCATCTATACTGTTATTTAGATTTAAATATTTTTTCCAGTTTTCAATCGCTTTTGAAGATTGATCAAATTTCATATTTAATTCCGCATTTTCTCTGTATGCCGGAGCATAAGTTGGATCCAATGCTTGAGCTTCTTTGTATTTATTATTTGCTAATTCATAATTTTTAGCACGTTGGTATAACTTAGCAGTTCTTACAATGGCTTTTGGTGATTTAGGGTCTAAGCCTAATGCTAAATTGTAATTTTTAATTGCTGGACTTCCATTCTCAGGAGTTTTTTCTTGTAAAGCATCCCCTAATAATAAATAGTTTTCAGCACTTTTAGCATCTAGTTTGATTGCTTTTTCTAGTAAAATGATTGCAGCATCTAATTTTTTAAATTTTGGAGTTTCAATATAGATAGATGCAACTTGTCTTAGAATTTCAGCGTTTTTATTTTTTGTAAGACTCAAAGCTTTCATAATGTGTGTATTTGCAGCAGTCGTATCACCTTTAAACCATAGATATTTTGCCAAACCTACATAATTCAAAGCACTCAATGGATCTACTTCAGAACCTTTTTTCCACATTACATTAGCAGAATCAATATTATCATTTTTACAATAATTATCACCAGCATAAAAATAATTATCCGCTTTAGTTGGTTCTGTAGAAATTAACGTTCTAAAATCTGCGCCAGCAACATCAAAACGTTCGTTATCTGTTTTCTTGATTGCATCTTTTAATGTTTGAGCAAAACTTGAAGCCCCAATTAATAAAGACAGGGCAAGTAATTTTTGAGTTTTCATTATATATATTATTTATTTTTCTATTTGTTTTAATATCACTTATCAATTCTCTTGCCAAAATTTACTTCTAACGCAAAGAAGCGCAAATCTAAGGATTTATAAAGAATAATAATGTTATCAAAACATTATTATTCAACTTTAATCTGCATCATTCTTATTTGTGAATGAGCCGGTACTAATCCTGATTTTTGTATAATTAATTGTCCTTTTTCACCAATCAGAAAATTAACAAAGCCAGAGTTTAAACCATTTCTACCACCTTTATTTATAGACCATAACTCGCGAGTTAAAGGATATTCTTTGGTATAGATATAAGCTTGATAAGGTTTGAAGTAATCTTTAGAATCATCTTTCGAAACTTGCATTACTTTGATTCCATTTAAAAAATCCAAAACATCAACATCGTCCTCATCGCTTATCCAATTAGAACCAATAATTCCAATTGCATTAGGATGCGTTTTAACATAATTAATAACCTCTTCATTTGACTTTACTGCAAAAATATTTGTCGGAATAGGGGAGTCGCCAGTTAAATTTCTTAGATAGGTGAAATTTGCTGAGTTTTGATTATCAAAAACAATGTCAATTTTTGTTTTTAATGTTTTCCAAGTATTCTCTTTACCAGTTAACATTCTTTTCAATTGATTCACACTAATTGAAGTATCGGGGTTGTTTGGATGGATAATCAATGCTAATGCATCTTCAGCCAATTTTTCACTTCGAACTTCTACTTGTACTAATTTTAATTTTTCTTTTTCTCTTTTAGTGAAGTCTCTAGATATAAAAATTGTTTTAGTTTTTTTATTTAAAAACGCATTAATTGCATCTTGTTCGGTACAATAATGATCTTTAATTTTAGCTTTAGGGTATTGGCTTTCAAAAGTATAGATACTTGTTTTGAATAAAGGTTTGAATGATTCTTCTATATAAATATGGATATCACCTCGTCTATGTGTTTCGCCTCCAATAGCAAAAGGATTTTGGGTGTCATTACAAGATAGTAGCATTAAACCACTAAAAAGAATTACTAATTTAGTTTTCATTTTCATTTTTATTTATTCATAAAACGTTTCAAATATACCTATTCACTTTGAATTGGAATAGGTATACTATTGAAACAAATTAAATTTATTTAAAGTCGAAATTAATAGTCATGTTAAAATAACTAGCGACTTTTTCTCCATCAATTTCTGCAGGAATCCATTTAGGCATGTTTTTCACTACTCGAATAGCTTCTTTATCACATAATTCACAATTTCTGACTCCTTTTAATACTTTTACAGAACTAATTTCACCTTTTTCATCAACAACAAATTTCAAAAAGCATTTTCCACCATCTGATTCTAAAATATCATCCGATAAGGAAATGTTAGATATAATAAAATGCATACGAGCAATATCTCCTCCTGGAAATTTCGCTTCGATTTTAGGGAATTCTGTTGGGATTTTAGTGTCTATTTTTTCTACAATTTTAACATGTTCAATAATTGGTTTGTTAGGAATAAAATCCTTAGCCCCTTTAGAATCTTCAATACCTGAATTAGAGTCGTTTAAATCAGACTGAATAGGAGGTTTTTCTGTCGATTTTGCATCTACTACTATTGGCTCAATGTTTTTCAAAGCTTCAATTGGTGGAATTACCTTTTTTATTGGTTGAATAACTTCTGGTTTTGGTTTTTCAGGTGTTATATCAAATGGAGTAATTATATCATCAGGGCCTAAAATTGGTTCTATGATTGTTTTTTGAATTGGTTCTCTGAAATACAAATATGAACCATAAATTCCACCAATACTAAGAGAAAAAGACAACAAAATGAGGACTATTTGATTGTTATATTGTCGTCTAATTTGAAAAGCGCCGTAGTTTTTATTTCTATTTTCAAAAACGATCTCGTTTCTTTCAGAAGAAGTAACTTCTTGCCAATTTTTCTGAGAATAATGCTCATACACGGAAATTGCTGTAATCACAATGATTACGCTTGATACTACTATCATAATCGTAAAATTTAGAATGTAACTTAAAAATTGTTAATCAAAAAATGTAGATTTTTACTTTTAGTTAATTCCAAATAAATCGCAACTAGTAGGGTATCACGCTTTACTTTGAACTTATTAATTCAAACGAATTATACTCTTTTATATTGTGACGAAAGAAAAAAATTAGGGCAGTTCTTTTAGGTTCGTTAAAGTCCATTCATCTTCGGGGAAAATTTCAAGAATTTGAAGGTAAATTTTACGCGCTTTATCGTAATTTTTAGTAATATGTTCTTTGTAAGCCTTAGCCTTTAATTTATCAATTTCTAATAAGTTTAAATTTTCTTGAGCCTGTAGATTGTCTTTATCGATCTTTAAAGCTTGCCTGTAGAATTTAATTGCTCTTTTATAGTTTTTAGCTTCGTGAGCCTTTACACCTTTAAATACTAGCCACTCAGACGACCAAGGAGCATAAAATAGTGTAGAAAAAGAGATGATAAATAATATGAATATGGAAGAGAATTTTAACCATTTATTTTTAGTAGATAGAAATCCGATTATTAAACCTAAAAGTAACCCAATTATCATTGCTTCTATTTTAAAAATATCTTCAATATAAGTATTGTAATAATTTAGATAAGCTAGAAGCCCAACCATAAAGACTAAGATACTATATCTTCCTTTTAACTTAAAAGTAGGTTCGGTTTTAGATTTTATTAATATATACCCAAACAACGTGTAATTGACTGCTGATAAGCCGATTCCAGGTGATGCTGTTAAAGTTAATTGCCATAAAGTAGGAATTAGAGAGGCGGTTAAGATTAACAACAATAATTTTAAGACACCTTCACGTCTTTCAATATAAGCACCAAATAACCAAATACCAATAAGATTAATTAACAATTGGCCTAGATAAATATGTATAAAGTTGTTTGTGAAAATACCCCAATATTGACCATCATAAATTGAACCAGTGTCAGGAGCGCCAAACAAAATGAAAGTTTCAGGGTTTATTGTATGAAAATTATCTTTATAATTGATTAAAAAAAACTGTGCAATAATTGTAATGGAAATATACCAAACAAACCAAGGAGTAGTGTATTCAGATTTTTTGAAAAGGAATAAATTAAATTTCATTTGTGTGTTAAAGTCAATTATAAATTACCTAATTTTATTTTGCATACAAATTTAAGGGCAATTTTCGTATTTGAAACCAAAACATATATATTTCTATTGCTGAATTATAGAGATTAATAAAAAGCAGGACAACTAAACTCTTTTTGTGTTATATGAGTTATAATAAAATGATTTACAGTAATTAATAGATTGAACAAAAAACTTTAAAATCAATATAATTATTATTTTGATTTAGAATAATTCATGTTTTTTTAAAAAAAATCTTAAAATTGGTTTGCAGTTAAAGAAATTCGAATTATATTTGCACTCCCAAAACAAGGGAAGACAAGTAAAAAAATAAAACGGCCCATTCGTCTAGTGGTTAGGACGCCAGGTTTTCATCCTGGTAACAGGAGTTCGATTCTCCTATGGGCTACGAAGTTTTAAATATATATTTGGCCCATTCGTCTAACGGTTAGGACATGCGGTTTTCATCCGTAAAATAGGAGTTCGATTCTCCTATGGGCTACAAGAACTAAAGTTCTAAATTAAAATAAAAAGAAAGAAAATGGCGAATCATAAATCTGCAAAAAAAAGAATTAGATCTAACGATGTTAAAAGACTTCGTAACAAATATCAGCACAAAACAACTCGTAATGCTGTTCGTAAATTACGTGCTTCTGAGAGTAAAGCTGATGCGGAAAAATTATTCCCAACTGTTATCACAATGATCGATAAATTAGCTAAAAACAATGTTATTCATAACAACAAAGCGGCTAACTTAAAATCAGGTTTACAGTTGTTGGTTAATAAATTGTAAGATTTTATCTTAAGATATATATTTAAGGGGCTTATAGCCCCTTTTTTTATTTTAGTATTTTTACATCATTACTATTTCAATGAAGAGAAAACTGTTTTTTATAATTGTATCATTGATTCCTTTTATTTCTAAAGGACAGTTGAATATGTTTGTAGAAAAGGATTCTATTAAATTTAAATATAGAACAGGCGGAGAAATTGATTCAATTGATATGACTTTTTCAAATCACATCTCCAACTTTTCTGGAAATTCATTAAATACTCAAAATAACCTAGTTTCTAATTCTTTTCTACAAAAGCGTAATGGTCTTCAAAATTTCAGAGAACCGTTCGAATATCAAGAAATGAAAAATTCTGGTTCACCTCATTTAGGATTTGCTTATACCTTCGGCTCACAAGGGAATCAGTTTTTACATTTTGATTATCAATACGTAATTTCTAAAAATAGACTTCTAAATATTAATTATTTAAGAAATAGTTCAAATGGATTTCTTAGAAACTCAAAATATTTTGATAATACAATTGATATTCAACTTCGGAAAAATGGAAAAAAATATAGTTCTTTATTTCAAGGTTATTTTACAAATAAATCAATAGGTTTAAATGGTGGCGTAACCGATTTCACTTATATCGATTTACAAGGTTTAGATTATATTCCTGTGGCGAATACCTCTGCGAAAAGTGTAATTAAAATTGCCGAAATGAAATATCAAAATTATTTTAATTTACTAGATGATTCGCTTTCTGGCTTTGGATTAACTACAAAACATACATTTGCGATTACTAGCAGAGAATTTTCTGAAACAAACAAAATTCTCAACTCAAATTACGATTCTACTCAAACAAATGATCAATATAGATTAGCTTCAATTGCAAATGGAGCAGGGGTTTATTTTAAAACAAAGAAATTAATGCTTGATGCTTTGATACAGCATAAATATTGGGATTTTCAAAATTTAGGCGATCATAAAGATACAAATGAAGTAAATATAACTTCTTCAATCATTTATAAATCAGGTAATTATAATTTTAAAAATGAATTAAACTCGAATTTATTAGGAGCAGGAGGGGAGTGGATGAATAAAGCCAACTTTAATTTTAAAAAGAATAGATTTCACATTTCGGTCTCAATGCAAACTGAACAAAAATGGCCTGATGTTTTTCAACGTTTTTATTTTTCTAATAGCACATCATATACTTTAAAAAAGTATAATTTACAAACTCGAATCTATTCTATATTTCAAGCAAAATATGAATTTTCAAAACGAAATTTTATTGCAATCGAATATTCAAATTCTAAGTTAAATAATAATTATTTTTTCATAAATGGTACCTGGAGAAATGACACTTTAACATCCATTTTAATCAATAGTTTTAAAGTGAATGGAAGTGTTACAATTGGAAAATTCACTCTACAACCGAGTATTACAATGAATTCAGCTTCCTCAAATTATAATTTCTTACCTCAACTAGTTTTAAATTCAAGACTTTTTTACAAGAAAAAAATGTTCAAGGCTAAAAAATTAGAGGGTATTTATGGTGTAGATTTTTCATATGTTTCAAAGTATCGATTATTAAATTACAATTATAGAATAGATGTTTTTACAACTGAAAATCAGTTAATAAACTTTCATACTATGACTAATTTAAGCGCATTTTTCGGTTTCTCTTTAGGTGAATTTAGGTTCTATACTCGAATTGAAAATATTGGTTATTTCTGGAATAATTCAGATAATCAAATAGTAGTAGGGTATCCAATTCAAAAAAACTTCATTAGATTAGGAATTACTTGGGACTTTTTCAATTAATACTTGACAGTCTTTTCAATAATTTAATGTTAAATATCAACCTTCTACATTCATTATACGTATATTTGCAAACTGGTAAATTAATTTTTCAAAATACACTTCTTTACGGACATGCCTTTTAAATGAGAGATACCATATTAATAATTTAAATTAAATAGTAAAAATGGGGAAATCTCAAGAAACTTGGAACAAAAAAGAAAAGGAAAACAAAAAGAAAAAAAAGAAAGAAGATAAGGCTAAATTGAAAGAGGAAAGAAAAGCAAATCCTGGTTCTAGTGCTTTTGAAGATATGCTAATGTATGTTGATGAAAATGGTAATTTATCATCAACTCCGCCAGATCCAACTAAGAAAAAAAATATCATTGCTGAAAATATCGCTTTAGGTGTTCCTACAAGAGAGGAAACTGATGAGAATGATGGTTTACGTATTGGTACTGTTTCTTTTTTCGATAGTTCTAAAGGATATGGTTTTATTAAATGCCAAGATTCTCAAGATAGTATTTTTACACATATCAATGGCCATCTAGAAGAAATTAAAGAAGGTAACAAAGTTTCTTTCAGAACTGAAAAAGGTCCTAAAGGTTTAAATGCAATTGATGTTAAAATTGATAAACCAAAGCCTGCAAAAGTTATTCAAGTAGAAACTAAAGAAGAAGATATCTCTCCAGATTCATCAGAGAAAGAAGAAACACCGGAATAGGTTTTAAATATATTCTAAGCCAATTCATTAATTTGTATTGGCTTTTTTAATAACTATTCTATTTAACATAATATTAATTATAAGACAAATTGATGTTTTAAATTTATAGAGTTAAAACCAGTCTAATGTGTATATTTGCATAAGTGATTAAATAAAATAAGTTTTAAAATGTTTTCAAAAGAAGAATCAAAAGAGCATAATTTAATTTTTTGGAATGGTTTTAATACTTATATGACAAAAATCAGATCCTCAAATGGTCGAAAAATCAATTGGTTAAATTATCCATCAGATGCTAAAACAATTTTTATTCGATTAGAAGTTGATGCTAAAAGTTCAAAATTATGTTTTGATATTCAGCACAAAGATGATGATTTAAGAGCCATAATTTACGAACAAATGACTGAATTGAAAATGGTTATGGAAGAAATTACCATTGAAGAACCACAATGGATTGAAAATTATTATTACTTAAATAAACAATATATATCAAGAATATGTTGGGAGACAAAATCATTTAATTTTCATAAAGATGAAGATCAGCAGAAAATTTATGACTATTTAAAAGAAAAATTGATTCGATTTGATAAATTTTATCAAGAGTACAAAGAAATATTAATCGCATTAACAAACTAAAAAAATGAAAACAATTTTAATACTTACATTAGGTTTAACATTTACAACATTTTCACAAACGATTGTATTTACTGATGATTTTCAAAATGGTATTTCTAGCAATTGGAAATTTTATAATGGAGATGGTTTAGTCCCAGTTGATCCAATTTATTCGGATTCTTGGATATTAACTACTGATCCTGAAGATGCTTCGAATTCAATTATTAGTTCTACATCCTATTTTCAACCTATTGGAAAAGCAAATCGATGGGCTATCTCCCCTACTTTTAATCTAGGTAGTTATGGCAATAGTATCAGTTGGAAAGCTAAATCAAAAGACGCTTCATTTCTAGATGGTTACATCGTTTTAGGGTCTAAATCTGGTACAAATATAGCTGATTTTAAAGATACTTTATACATACAGAAAGCTGAAAATTCTTATTGGACTGAAAGAGAAATTGATTTAAGTGGAAAAGGGTATAACACTCAAAATGTGAATATTGCGTTTATTAATAATACAAATAATGGGTTTAAACTTTTTCTGGATTCGATAGTTGTTGAAAAAGAAAGTAGTTTAAGTATTAATAAATTGATTGAACCAAATCTATTAATTTATCCGAATCCAGTTCAAAATTTATTAAATATCAAATCTAGCTCTACAATTCAATCTATTACAGTAATTAATTCTATTGGCCAAAATATGATTCATGAAGAGTATACTTCTAGCATAAATTTAGAAAAACTAAAATCAGGTGTTTACTTTATTGAAGTGATTTCAACTGATTTTACGGTTAGAAAACAATTTATCAAAGAGTAGTTAAAAAATCATATTGTTAGCTAGTATATCTTTTTCAACTTCAATTGAAATTGAATCTTTTAATTCAGCTTTAACTGGTCCGCCCCAATTTACGCCTTCTATTGCTTCAACTGAATGGTATTTATAACTTGTTCCATTCCATTTGAATAGACAGTTAAAGAATACATCTTGACCTTGATCTTTATTGTTAAAACGTAATAATAAATCGTCATGTTTCGTTTTTGATTTTTTACGTCCTATTAAATTTGCAACGAAACCGTTTACTTTTACTAATTGACCTTTTTCACGAACAAAGATTAATAATCTTCTTAGTGGAAATCCATTTACTTTCGATTTTATTTGAACAATAAAAGCGTTTTCAATTGAAATGCTTTCCGCAAAAGGAAATAAATTAAAAAATCTTGGGGTACATGAGGGATGCATATAATCATCTGGTCCTTCGTTTTTATTTGAACAAAGTTTCAATTCTTGAAGAAGTTCAGCTTTTTTAGGATCATCAAACTGATCTTTATCAAAAAGTGTTTCTATATGCTGAATTGAATTTTCAGTTTTTATTTTATCATTTTCATTCTGGTTCTTTTTAGAAATATTCGTTTCATCTGAACTACATGAAATTAAAAGAGTTAGTAATAAAATTCCTGCTATTTGTTTCATAATTTTAAGGGAAAACAGTGATTGCTTTAGATAATGAATTGTTAAAATTGATTCTATCGACACCGGTGAAAATTTGTTTAGAATCAAACCAGTCAAGCATAATTTCAGTTGGCATATTTCCAGTTAGATCATCTGAAGCCATTGGGCAACCTCCAAATCCTTTGATGGCCCCGTCAAATCTTCTACAGCCAGCGTTAAAAGCAGCTTCAACAATAGACGACGCTTTTTCTGGAACCGTATGAAGATGTGCGCCGAATTCAACATTCGGTAATGAAGGAATTAAAGATTTGAATAAATAATCAATAGTTTCAGGAGTACCAACTCCAATTGTATCTGATAAAGCTTGAATTTTTATATCTAATTTAGAATATAACAACTCGCACCATTTTATAACGATTTCAGATGTCCATTCATCTCCATAAGGGTTACCAAACCCCATAGATAAATAAACTACCAATTCTTTATTATTTGTAACTGCTAGATTTTGAATAGCTTCCACTCTATTCAACGAATCTGCAATTGATGAATTTGTATTTCTTTGTTGAAATGATTCAGAGACTGAAAATGGGAAACCTAAATAGTTAATTTCTTGAAAATTACACGCATCAGTCGCTCCTCTCTCGTTTGCAATTATTGCTAGTAATTTGGTTTTTTTGTTCAGTTCTAATTTATTTAAAACTTCAGCTGTATCTTTTAATTGAGGAATCGCTTGTGGAGAAACAAAACTTCCAAAATCAATAGTGTCAAAATTACATTTTAGTAAGGAATTGATATACTCAATTTTAGTTTCCGTTGGAATAAAATCATGAAGTCCTTGCATCGCATCTCTTGGACATTCAATTATTTTAACACTCGTATTCATTTTGTTTATTTTAGTTTTTGTAGTATCGCTTTGTTTATTTTTTTCACTAATGCTGGTCCTTCGTATATAAAACCGGTATACAATTGAATTAAATCAGCACCTGCTTCTAATTTTTCTAGGGCATCTTCTGCAGAGTGTATACCTCCTACTCCGATTATAGGAAATGATTTATTGGATTTAGTAGCTAAATATTTTATTACTTCAGTTGATCTATTTTTAACAGGTTTTCCAGATAAACCTCCCGCACCTATTTCATCGACAATTTCTTTAGAAGTTTTTAAATTATCTCTAGAAATAGTTGTGTTTGTTGCTATTACTCCATCCAATTTAATTTCTTCAATAATTTCTATTATGTCATCCAATTGTTCATTCGTTAAATCAGGTGCAATTTTTAACAAGATTGGTTTTTTTGATACTTTTAACGCATTTTGTTCTTGAATACTCACCAGTAATTGCTTCAGTGGTTCCTTTTCTTGTAACTCCCTTAAATTTGGTGTATTTGGTGAAGAAACATTTACAACAAAATAATCTACATAATCAAAAAGTTTATTGAAAGAATAAACATAATCATCTGTTGCATTCTCGTTTGGTGTTACTTTGTTTTTTCCAATATTACCTCCTATAAGTATAGATGTATTGTTTTTCTTTAAATTTTCGATAGCCACATCAACTCCATCATTATTAAATCCCATTCTATTAATAATTCCGCCATCTTCTTTTAATCTAAACAATCTAGGTTTGTCATTTCCTGGCTGTGCTTTAGGTGTAATTGTTCCTATTTCAATGAATCCAAAACCGCAATATGCTAAATCATTGTACATGGATGCGTTTTTATCAAATCCTGCTGCTAAACCAACTGGATTTTTAAATTCCAAACCAAAAACAGTTTTCTTTAATTTTGGATTGTCTACTAAAAAAAGTGCGTTCCAAAGCGATTTCATTCCAGGTATTTTTAACGAAATATTTATTAGTGATGCCGTTAAATAATGAACTTTTTCAGGATTAAATAAAAATAAAATAGAACGAATTAGTTTGTACATGATGATAGTTTTTAATGTCTATATACAAAACAAGGTGACATTGCCACCTTGTTTTATTTTTTATATGATTTAATTTCTTAGAATTTGTATTTACCTTTTGAAAGTTTGAATTTTCTATGCGTTTTTGTATAATTTCTGTAGGTAATATTTCGGGTAACTACAACATTTAAAAAGAAATAGGCATCTTTTTGTTTATCCCCTCTTTGCTGACCAGCTGCGAACCAATTTTGTTGAGCGGGATTGGTTTTGTCACTTCTATCAGCTAATGCCGCAGCGATAGGGCCTTTTTGAGCAGCTAATAAACTATTATCATAATATACACCATGAACATCGTCAATATAATCAGAAAATGTTTTAACATAAGAAGCTTCTAAACCAATTCTCCACTCTCTACTAATACCTACTCTAAAACCTAAACCAACAGGTAAACAAATTGTAATGGGTGAGTTTTTCTTGATTCCCCCAAGTAAACCTTGACCCTCAGTTGATTTTGATCTTAAATCATACCATTTATTATCATCAACTGTTTGACCTTGAGGCGCAAAATAAACCAATCCTACTCCAGCGAATGCGTAAACTTGCTCATTTCTGTTTTTAAAACCTTTTACACCTCGAATGTTATAACGTCTACCAAGTTTCTCTTTGCGGTATAACATAAAATCTATACGTTGAGAAAGTTCTATTATTGGAGCTCTAAATTTAAGATTTCGTGCACGTCTGTATTTTTCAGTAGTCAAAGCATCATCTCCTTTTAAGATAGCAAAAGTAAGAGAAGATGTTGTGGCGAATAATTTTGATATACGATGACGATAACCAATCATCGCCATGTAATTAAGTGATTTTATATCTAAATCTTTCAAACTATAATCAGTACCTACTTGATCTTTCCCTCCTAAATCACCTAAAAATTGAGTTACTCCAAAACTAGCTCTAAATTCTTTTCTGTTATTTGTCCAGTTTTTTTGGTTGTTAAATCGAGTGTCATTCGTGGTGAAATTAACTTCAGGTTGATCTTCTAAGTATTTAATTATAGGTGTTTTACGTTTCATAGTGAATTCGTTTGAGAAAAAATCACTAGCACTTTTTCTTTGTGAATTCAAACTCAAAGAACTACTTAAATTCATTACCGAATTTTGTTGACCAATAACGGTTGTAGTAAGTATAAAGAATATAAAAAAACTTAAAGTATATCTCATTTTTTAAAAATTGATTAGCCGAAACTATTCTAACGCTACGAAAATAAAGAAAAAAAATTAATATTCGAGCTCAAAAGGAACAATTTAATCATTCATTTATTGTTAAAAAATACTTTATTGAATATTTTGGAAAGCAAAAATAGAATTATCTGAAAGTGAAATTAAAATTATTGAATCTTTTGAAGGAGTTTCAATATAAAAATTAAGCACATCACCAGGCTCATTTTCTTTTTTGAAATGAAGAGTAGATAATTTATTTCCGCCTATTTTATTAGGACTAGAACTAGTTAAAGACGTTGATTTATAAATGTTTTGACTGTCTTTAAAACGTACAAACCAATCATAAACTTCGTCGATAGGTTTATTGATATTAGCTAAGTAATAATTATTTTCAGTATCAACTAATAAAAACCATGATTTCGTTTCAGCAAGAACACCTTGAAATAACTTACATGATGCTTTCTGTATAACAATTGTTTCCTTTTCTTGAGAAAATAAAGTAGATGTTAAAAGAAAAAAAGACAAAATCAATTTACTTTTCATTTTTAATTGGTGTTAAACTAAATGGAGTTAGAAAAATTCGCTCGTTTAAATTATTTACCGCTGTAATATTAGTGAAAAATACCATTTCTCCAATGTAGTATCTTCCAAGTTGAACACAAATTGAATCGGGTATTTTATTGCCGTTAATACTTGTTTTCTTATCACTAAAATTTATATTGAAATGATCAATTTTAAATCCATGAGGACATTTAATACCTTCTTCATTACAGATTAATGAATAATTTATTGGTCCTTCAAAATAACCAGCAATACTTGGGAAAAATGTAATTTGTTTTTCTTTTTTTAATTGTATTGTTTCTGACTGAGAAAAGACTGTTTTCAGAACTAAAAGATTAATTATTAGAAGGCTTTTCATTTATTAATTTTTGGATAAACGCAATGTTTTGATCTTTTTTGTTTAATAAAGTTAACTTAATTTCATTGTTATTTACCTTCGATGAGTTAAAATTTAAAACATAGCCCATTTTACCTTCTTTGTCAATTGTAACTAATGTGTTTGGGTCTTTTTCGTGAACTCCAATGCTTGAAATAGGTCTTATACTATTTCTTCCGTATGAATACCGAATGTCCTTTTTCTCATTAAAAATAAATGCTGATATTATTTCGACAGGTTGATTATTGAAAAAACTGAAATGTACTTCTTCTTTAAATGATGTAGGGTATGAATTTACTTTATCACAATTATATACTCCAAATTCAGATACTGAAAAATCTGCTTTAAATTTAGGTAATGAGGTAATCGCTATTTCAGAGTCTAAAACAGTATTTATATTTGTTTGATTTTGAGTATTTAAGCTATTTATTAATTGATCGTATTTTTCTTGTTGCTCCTTTTTTTTAATCAAAAGTTCTTTTTCATTTTGAACTAATTGCAATTTGGTTTCTGAGTAACTATCATACATTTTTTTAAATTCTTTTTCAGCTATTTCTTTTTTCTGACCATTTAAAACTGGACGGACTTCGATTTTAAATTTATCTTTTTTAGCTGAAAAGACTGCGAAATATGTTTCCTTCTCCTTAATTAAGCTGACATCATTCCATGTTTTTTTTGTGAATGATTTATCATATGCTTTTTTTGAAGAAACTTCAAATTCCATGCCTTTGAATTTTTCTAATTCAGGAAATTCTTTGGTGTCAAAATCCAGATCGAAACGCTGGTTTTCTGTTATAGGTAAATGAAAATCAATTCTTTCAGGAGATTTTAAAATCACTAAGCCCGATTTGTTTTTTTCAATTTCACTATTTGTATTTTCGATTGATTTCAAAAGGTTGTTTTTGTTGATTTCAATCGAATTTGTTTGAGACTGCTCTTTATTCGTAGCGTTTGCATTACTATAAATAGCTTTATGTGTCACCCACTTATTCTTATCTTCATTTAACTTCCAAAATTGAAAGTTTTCAGGATTTTTAGTCAAATTTAAATTCACTTTAAGCGGTTTCAAAGGATTTATTTTCACATCTTTTTCATTTTGAACTCCTCGTATTTCAATCATTCCAGCTGATTCAAACGCTCCTTCTTTCTCATCCATAGGTATTCCAGCAATAAAAGATTCACTTTTAGAATTGAATTCTCTTACCTTAATTTCAATTTTCGTCTCATTAGAATTTAAAATCAAACTACCTTTTGGAATTGTAATTATAGTTCCAGAAGGTAGATTAATTGTTTCTTCCTTAGTTGTGTTGATATTGAAAGTTTTGAAATCAATGTTTACATTTTCGATTGGAGCGTGTATACATTTTGTATCTTCTGGTAACTCTTGATTGTTTAAAGTAATGTTATTTTCATGTTTGTCTGGATTTAAATTTATAGAACCAATGGTAAATAAAATGGCTATCGAGGCGACTCCAATTGCCCCGTAAAACCAAGGATTTTTAAAAATCGGAGGCTTTAATTTTTGATAACCATTTAATACTTTATTAAAATTCTGTTTTGATGCAATATCCTCTGATTTTATTTGAGGACGGTCTACATTTATTTTTACGTTCTTCATAACCTATTTATTATTTTTTAAATAGTTGTTTTAATTTATCAATCGCTCTAAAAGTTTTCACTTTTGCATTATTTTCTGTTAAATCTAAAATTTCGCCAATCTCTCTAAAATTTCTTTTTTCAAAAAATCGCATTTCAATTAATTGAATATCAGTCTCTTTCATTTGAGAAAGGCATTTCAAAATTTTACCTTTATTTTGTTCATTTGAATCTTCATCTAATTCTTCTGCTACATCATATAATTGTATACTTTCAACATTCACTGTTCTTTCCGATTTTCGATCTCTAAAAGCTTGATACAATTCACTTTTAGCAATTCTATATAACCATGAAGAAAATGGAACTCCTCTGTATTCATATTTACTGATGTTGTTTAAAGCTTTCATAAATACTTGAGAAGTAATATCAAAAGCCAATTCCTCATCATCCATTCGTTGGTAGATATATCGAAAAATTTGCTCATGGTATTCTTTATATAATGGTCCGAAGCACGAAGGATCCTTCTTTGCCCGACTTATCCAGTCTAGCTCCTCTTCTAGCCGACTGTTTGTCTTGTGATACAAAGGGTTAATTGTCATAGTTTTGAGTGTTATTTAGTTTCTAGTTTTTTGAAAAGCTTGCAGACTTTACATCTGAATAACGATATCTTTTCAATTCGTTACACATTAAACGAAACAAATTCTCGATTTATTATATTTTTAATACATTAAATCAATAGAATTAACAGTTCACTCAATTAGATGGCTATAATTGATAACTAAAATTGATAAGGGATTGATATTATTAGTTAGATTTTTCTGGCGATATAAAGTATCTCTTCTTTTTGCAATCTATATCGTTCATTTTGAGCAGCGGTATAATTTGTTTCAGGTAAGAATTCTTCCACCTCAAAACCAGCTTTTCTTAACCAATCTGGATAATCTCTTCCAAATAATCGTAAGTGATCATATTGCCAAAAATGTTTTTCTCTTTCTTTTGGAGTAACAATCGAAGCATCTTCATACGTTGTTTCTCTGGAGAAATCTTGCGGTACTTGCATAATTCCCCAGCCACCAGGTTTTAATACTCGATGTAATTCTTTCATACATTGAATTACATCTTCTACGTGTTCCATTACGTGATTGCAAAATACAACATCAAAACGATTATCTTCTAAAGGAATAGAATGTAAATCAAAATGCAAATCGGCTAATGGTGAAACCAAATCCCCAGTTAAATAGTTCAGGTTTTTTTGATCTTTAAAACGTTGGTGAAAACATTGTTCAGGCGCAATATGTAAAACATCTAATTTATCTGCAGTCAAAAAATTAGAATGATCTTTTAAATACAACCACATTAAACGGTGCCTTTCTAAAGTTAAATCGTATGGACAAAGCACATTATCTCTTCCTGCTACACTCGAACCATATGATAAAAATTTACGAAAAGATCGTTCACAAACAGGGCATTCTACATTATTTCCTTTATATAAAAAAGGAGCGATTTTTTTAAATGGATAACTTAAACGAATAAGTAAAGGTCGCGGTAAAGTATTTATAAGGAATGAATATATTTTTTTCATGTTTGTAATGTTATATCACAAATTTAATCAACAATTGATAAAACCTATTAATTTTACAAATAGATATTTAATTGATATGAAAAAAGAGCCTACTTGTAAAGAAGATAATACAGAATTAATAATTCACAACCACACTCGTAACGATGCGTATTTCTGGATGAACAAACGTGATTCAGAGGATGTTTTAAACTATATTTCAAAAGAAAATAAATACACAAAGAAATATTTTAAAAAATTAGAGTCGTTAAAAAATACTTTATTGGATGAATTTGACGCACGTATTGATCCTAATGAAAAGTATGCTCCTTTTAAATTAAACGGTATTTTATATCAAGAAAGAAGTGTCGATGGTAAAGATTATAACTTAATTTATCGATTAGATGGCGATCAAGAAACATTATTTTTTGATGAAAACTTAAGAGCAAAAGGGAATAGTTATTATGCACTTGAAGATTGGTCTCCTTCTTTAGATAATTCTCTTTTAGCTATAAGTGAAGATTTTACAGGTCGAAGAAAGTATGAAATCCGTTTTTTAGATTTAGTAACTCAAGTCTATTTAAAAGATAAAATCAAAGACACTGATGGTTCTATTGTTTGGGCAAATGACAATAAAACAATTTTCTATGTTAAGAAAGATCCAGAAACGTTAAGAGAATTTCAAGTATACAAACATGTATTGGGAACTAATTCGAAATCAGATGAATTGGTCTTTGAAGAAAAGAATGAATTATATTCTGTATATATCTCTAAATCAATAACTAATAAATATGTTGAAATACATTGTCAAAGTTCAACGACTTCTGAAACACATTTGATTGATAGTGATCGTCCAGACGAAAAACCAGTTGTTTTTTTATCAAGAAAAAAAGATCATATCTATTCAATAGAGCATCACGAAACTGGATTTTACATTCTTTCGAATCAGAAAGCGAAGAATAATAAAATTGTTTTCTCAGCTACTATACCTAGTTCAATTGATAAATGTGAAGTAATCGTTCCTCATGATACTAAAGTGTTAATTGAGAACTTTTTACAACTTCAGAAATACATCCTTACAGAGGAAAGAGAAAATGGCCTTCAAAAGATCAGGGTCATTGATATTAAAACTAAAAAATCACACTTTATTTCATTTGATGAAGAAACCTATTATTTAGGATTGGCTTTGAATGATGATTATTTAGAAACAAAAGTTTATTTTACTTATAATTCATTAACTACTCCTTCAACGGTATATGAATATGATTTAAAAGGTAAGAAACGGGAAGTTTATTTTAGAAAAGAACTATTAGATAAAAAATTCAATCCTGAAAATTATCAATCAGAAAGAATTTGGGCAACTGCTAATGATGAGACTAAAATTCCAATTTCATTAGTTTATCAAAAAGGATTAAAGTTAAATTCTGCGCCTATATTGTTGTATGGGTATGGTTCTTATGGTATTACAATTCCAGATGTATTTAACCCTATTCGAATGAGTTTAATCGATAGAGGTTTTGTTTATGCAATTGCACATATTAGAGGTGAAAAATATTTAGGAGAAAAATGGTATGAAGACGGGAAATTTCTTAAAAAGAGAAATACGTTTACTGATTTTATTAATGCTGCTGAATTTTTAGGGACAAAAGGATATTGTGACCCAGAAAAAGTGTACATCAAAGGTGGAAGTGCTGGTGGATTATTAATGGGAGCTGTAACTAATATGGCGCCTTATTTATGGAAAGGTGTTGTTGCTCAAGTACCTTTTGTTGATGTTGTTACAACGATGTTAGATGAAACAATTCCTCTAACTGTAGGCGAATATGAAGAATGGGGGAATCCAAATGAGGAAGAGTATTATTGGTATATGCTAAGTTATTCTCCTTATGACAATGTGAAAAAAATGAATTATCCTTCGATGTATATAACAACAGGTTATCATGACTCACAAGTACAGTATTGGGAACCATTAAAATGGGTAGCTAAGATTCGGAAAATGAGAACAAATGCTTTACCTTTGTTGTTTGATTGTAATATGGATGCCGGTCATGGTGGTGGTTCAGGAAGATCTACCGAAAGAATCGAATTTGCGAAAGAATATTCATTTATACTTGATTTAGAAGGCATTAAAAAATAAAAGAATGAAGTTAACTTGGAAAGGGAGAAAAGTTATTTTAAGTGTTTTTTTTCTTTTATCATTTTTTATTATGTTGGATTCAACAGTATGCTCGCAAAATGATACAGTAATTCCATATAAATTTTATTCCAAAAAGATTGTTATTTATTCTGATTTCGGTTTTAACTCCGCTCCTTTTTCAATGAATTATCAATTCCCTAATGGGGTTGATAAAATTAAATATAGAAATAACTACAAGAATTTATTTGGAATAGGCTGCTCCTATAAATGGTTTTCTTTGCGACTTTCTTTTGCAATTGGTCAAAATGCTCGACCTATTGATAAATATGGAAAAACCAATTACGGGACATTGGGCTTCAATTTTACGCATAAAAATACATATTGGGATTTTGAGTTTCGAAATGTTGCGGGTTACTCAATTAAAAATGCATATAAATGGAATGATTCTTTATCTGAAGGTCATCCAAACGATATTCGCTCTAAAACAAATTCGTTTGCATTTTCAGTTAATGCTTGGTATTTCAAAAATCCATATTTTAAAATGCAGGCTGTATTAGGGAAAACAGGCCATTTTTTAGGTGAAGTAAAAACTTGGTATTTTAAAAATACGTTGAATTTGTATGGTGTTGCTAATGGTTATAATAGTTTGATACCGAGTGAAATGACAGATAATAATAATAGTAAAACTTCATCTACTGGATACGGTGCTTTAGACTTTGGAGTTAT
Organism: Chryseobacterium gleum; assembly: GCA_945902775.1. Lineage (GTDB taxonomy): Bacteria > Bacteroidota > Bacteroidia > Flavobacteriales_D > Crocinitomicaceae > CAIUKX01. The sequence continues at coordinate 37,340 of CAMDMY010000017.1, forward strand.
TCCAGGTTATGCTTATGCCAATAGAAAAAATAACTGGCAAGTTTCTGGACTTTTGGGATTAGGTCCAGTTATTCAAGTTAAAAGCTATAATGTGAACGGAGTAGCTAGAACTTTCTTAGGTTTAGCTCCAAGGTATGATGTTAGATTTGTAGCAGGTTATTCAAAACCAAGTTATTTTATATTCTTAGTAACGGATATTGATAATAAATCTATTCGATTTAATAATTTGGTTTTTAGGCAAAGTTTTTATTCTTTAAATTTAGTAGCTGGAATTCGATTGAATTCTAAAAAAGATCGAAAAGAAAAGGACTTAATTAAAGAATAATCATTTATAATTATAATGAATTTCCACTGCCGTCGCTCCTTTACCATATTCTCTAAAATCAGCATCGTAATATTCTAAACCTTCCTGTTTTGATAGATAACTTCTGATTTCTTCTTTTAAAACGCCTTCACCTACACCATGAATGACAATTATTTTTTGAATATGTTTCGCTTTGGCTTTTTTATAAAACGATTTAAACTCATTTAATTGTCTAGTTAGGATTTGAAAATTTGAAAGTCCTAAATGAGATTCTACAATTTCTTCAATATGTAAGTTGATTTCCCAAACTTCAACCGCTTTTTTTGAACCTGCTATTATTTGTTTATGTTCATAGTGAAGAGGAACTGATAATGTTTCATCTTCATTCATCTTAAGATTTATGTCGTTTGAAAGTTTATAGTCTGAACCATGAAGTTTTACCAATTCATTTGTAAAAAATGTTCTTTCAAATCCTGTTTCATCTTCTACAATAAAAGAAACAGCATCTTTTTCTTTAATGATTTTTCCTCCACCTGATTCGTATAGGAAACCAACTTTTTCACCAATTGAGAACTTCATTATTTGCTAAGTAACTTTAGGTAAACGAAAAGTAGAAAAGGAAGTATAAAGCATGCTGTCCAAATTAAAACAGTTGCAATCTTAAATAAGAAAGAAGCATTTCGATTAATTGGAGTCACTAAAGCATTATTTACTTGACTTGCTATAATTGGGTCAACAGTTTCATCATCAATATTATCCATATAGGTTCTAAGAGCAGGTGTATTTTCAACTACTACTTCTTTAATAATTGAAAACTCACGATTTGTAAGTGACTTATAGTTTTTAATATAGTCAACTCCCCTATTTGTTAATTCTTTATGTATGTAAAGATTTTTCTGAATTGATCGAACTCTTAGACCCATTATGAATCCAAATACTACTACAATCCAAAACTCTAAATACCAACCTACGCCAATCATTATTAAGGATGAAATAAACGAGAAAACAAGTTGAAAGCGGTCTTGGTTTTTAGTTCCTAATAATTTTAAAGCTTGACCTCCATCTAATGGGTCAAGTGGCAATAGGTTTAATACATTTAAAAATAGAAAAAGGAATGAAATGTCTGACATCCAACTGATTTTCCATTCAATACCATAATACAAAAAAAACATTCCAAGAATAATTCCTGGGATTGGGCCTGCTAAAATGACTACTAAACTTTCTTTTTGATTGTATTCTTCTTTTTTACCAGAAACAAATGCTCCCATTAAAGGGATGAACATCATTTTCACATTAGTATACTTGAATAATTTCATAAAGGAGAAATGTCCCATCTCATGAATAAAAATGACAAGTACTAAAAACAGAATAAAAGAAAACTCTTGAACTCCTCCAATCAGCATAAATGTCAATATAAATAAAATGATCGAAAAAATAGTTTTTTTTACATTTTTTTCCGTTTTTTTCTCGACTAAATCTGGTTTTGGAGGGTAAAAATCGTGTTCTTCCATTTGGGTTAATTAGTTATTTATAAAATCGATGCTTCCGTTCTTCATTTGATGATACGCTTTTGCAAGATAAGCTAATAGAATTCTCATAGTGTCAAATGCGGCCTCTGATTCTGCACTGATTTCTTTTTTCTGTAAACGAAGAAGTAACTTCATATACAATGCGTGAAAAGCAATTTCAATGTGGTTTTTATCTTTTAAATTCGATTTTTCTTTGAAATCTTCAATATTTACTATAGCTACCTCAAAAAGTGTAATGTATTTCTGATCTTTCACCATATTAATTAAAGTTGTATGAAGATAAGAAATCTCAATCATAACTTCGTTAATCTCGTGTAAATGTCCTGTCTTTTCAATACGCTGCGACTTCATGTTTGTTATCAAGTCGGTATACCATTTGGTATATTGACTTAAAAATGAATTATCAGGAAGTTGCGGTTTAACATAATTTTCAAGAATTGCATTAAGGTCAAATTGATACGCCCTTATAACGTCTTCAATTTGATACATATATAAAATATATTCCGCAATATTCTCTTTTAATTTTTGTTGTGCAATTAACATTATTGTGTTTTATTTTTTATTTAAATCTTGTTGGATAGCGTTCTGATTTTGATTTAAATAAGCTGTAAATTCTTTCGTTACATCCATTGTAGGATTGATGTAATTGAATTGCCCCCCTTTTGCGTAAATCAATAAAATGTCGATACCATTTTCTTCGCAATATTTTTTACTAAATTTTTCAATTTTATTACCTATTGCTTCTAATTTTGATAACGTTTCTTTTTCAATTTTATCTCCCTCTGTTTCTTGAAACTGCATAATTTCAGCTTCTTGATTTTGAAGATTTCTCTGGTAACCTTCGCTTTCTACTTGAGATAATTCATTGTTTTGAGCGCGTTTCATAAAGTTGTTATAATACGACTCCATTTCTTTACGCTTTGTTTCAATTTTATTTTGAAATGCGATTTGTTTTTTAGTCACAAGTGCATCTTGTTCTTTATAGTATTCAAAATTTGCTTTCATACTATCTTGGTCATAGTAAGCAATTTTTAATTCACCAATTTTTTGAATTTGAACTTTAGGTACTGTGTTTTCAATTTTTTCTTTTTTCTCACCTCCGCAAGAAGCAACAGTTAATCCAATAGTTGCTATACCAATAAAAGCTGTTTTTAACATCGATTTTAATTTTCTAATTATTAATTTCTTTAAAAGAGTTTGCCCAATCTGATCGCATGTCTACGAATCGGGTAAGGCTGTTTTTCAATAAAGTTTCATTGACCATTTTAATTACATCCTCTACCCCATTTACATCTGTTTCACCAATTTTAAAAACTTGTTCATATTGATCTAATTCAATTTTCACAATGTATTTAGAATTGTAATTAAACACTTGAATTTTATATCGAGCGTGTGGAATATCAGTAATTAATCTCATTTCGACTATTTTTCACAAAAGTAATAGAATAAATATAAAAAAGACCCATGCAGTTGGGTTTTCTGAAGCCAGAAAACACGTTTAGGGTAACCGATAATCGCTGTAATCCACTGTTTGGATAAAATCCTCTACTTTCAAAGAAAGTTGCGGCCCGCCATTAATTAACAAAGACTTCCCTTAGGGTCATAATTATTGCTTCAAGAATAATCTGCATGGGCTCTCTTGCGAGATAAGGTTACTGCACCAACTCTGTGGTTGAACCTCTGATACAAATTTAATGAAAAAGTTGGTTTCGAGTGCTTCAACCTACTTTTTAACTTACGTTAAATTATAAAATAATAAATGGGTTAATTTTCAATCGAATTAGCAACTGAAATTAATTTATCGGCAGTCTGGAAACCGCTCAACGATTTTACTAGTCGGCCATCTCCATTGAGATATAATAATGTAGGATATCCTTGCACTCTGTAGTTATTAGCAATTTCTACTCCTTCTTCACTTTTTTCGGCATCAATTTTTAGATTGATAAATTTATCGTTGTAAATTTCAGCTAATTTTGGGTCTTGAAAACTAGTCGCTGCCATTTTTTTACAAGGCCCGCACCAAGAAGTGTGTACATCTATAAAAATAATTTTACCCGTTTTAATTGATTCTTTCTTTGCTTCTTCAAAAGATAAACGTCTAAATTTAATACCTCCTGAATTTGAGCTTGTTATGAATCCAAAAAAGGAAAAAGAAATAATCAAAAATGAGATGAATACTTTCATTGAATTTGTATTAAGATTTATTTTTTAAAAGTAGTAACTTTAACTCAAATTTTAAACCAAAATTAGCGTGAATTCTTTTAAAGTTAACTATTTAACAAAAAACATCGAGTTAATTGATGAAGTAGAAAATTTTATCAAGAATTGGAATGATGAATCAGATTGTATTTACACAGATACTTCTGGTTCAACAGGAAAACCAAAACGAATAGAAATTAAAAAGGAAAAAATGGTCGAGTCAGCCAGTATGACTTGTGATTTTCTTTCAATTAAATCAGGTGAAAAGGCTTTACTTTGTTTATCTCCAAAAACAATTGCCGGAAAAATGATGATTGTTCGTTCTATTGTGAGAGGTTTAAATTTATTTGTCACAGATATTTCTTCTACTCCTTTTGAAAGCATTGATTTTCAAGTAGACTTTATAGCGATGGTTCCACTTCAATTGGAAAGAACGTTGGAGTTATATTCGAATAAATTGAGTGACGTTAGGAATTGTATTATTGGTGGAGGTGATATTTCAGTTCGACTAATTGATCAATTGATTGAAAAAGGAATTACAGTTTATCATACTTTTGGTATGACAGAAACTGTATCACATATAGCAATGCGTAAAGTTGGATTTGTAAATGAGTCTTATTTTCAAGCAGTTGGAACTACTTATTTCACTTCTGAAGATGAGTGTTTAGTAGTCCATTCTCCCCTACTTGATTGTTCAACTATAAAAACAAATGATGTTGTTCAATTAATTAATAATAAGAACTTTATATGGGTAGGAAGAACTGATTTTGTGATTAATTCAGGAGGGATTAAAATTCATCCAGAAGCGGTTGAGATAAAGATTTCAAAATGGATAGATGTACCTTTCTTTATTACAGATAAAAAAGATGAATTATTCGGACAAATCGTTGTTTTAATAATTGAATCTGAAACGAAATTTGAATTGAATAATCAACTCCAAGAAGTACTTTCTAAATATGAATTTCCAAAAGAAGTTTACTTTTTAAAAGAATTTATACGGACAGAATCAGGAAAAATTAATCGTCTGAAAACGAAAGAATTAGTTTTTAAATAGAATTAAGATCGAATCTTTTTAATACGATCCATATCACGTTTATCATCTTTTTCTTTCAAGTCGTTACGTTTATCATGTGTCTTCTTACCTTGTGCGCAAGCAATGTCAATTTTAGCCCATCCTTTCTCGCTTAAGTATAATTTCAAAGGAACCAAAGTATTCCCCTTTACTTTTAAAAAACGTTCGATTTTATCTATTTCCTTTCTATTTAAAAGAAGTTTTCTGTCTGATTTAGGTTTGTGATTATAGAAAGATCCATTTTCATATTCAGTAATGGTCATGTTTCGAATCCATATTTGACCATCAAGAAAAAGACAAAAAGCCTCTAGTATACTAGCCTTACTACTTCTGATGCTTTTGATTTCAGTTCCACATAATTGCATTCCAGCAGTATAAATATCAAAAAGTTGATATTCAAAACGAGCTCTTTTATTTCTTATGTTTACTTCTTTGTTAGCCATTCTGCAATATTAATAAATCTTTCGAAAGATTCAATTGATTTTAGTTAATCGTTTTTTAGCGCCAATGTAGAAAAAAATGATGCACGCCAACATTAACAAATGGCTTAAATCGTCTTTATTTAACCACCTATGTGGATTTATTTTAAAGAAAAAAATAAAAATTGACGGAAGGCAAACTAAGACTCCATACATCATATATTTCAATTCTACTATTCCTTTTTTATAGAGCGAATTTGCCATGAAACCACAAAAGATTACGTAGGTTATGATAGCGTCAACGGCAACGAAAACAAATTTTAAAGTCGCAATAGAAGCTAATAATAAAATCGCTCCTTTGATAATTAGAAACAGCTCATATTTCTTTTCAAGAGCATTGTTTTTTAAATTGACAATAATTGCTTTTCCTGCAAAATAGCCTGATAAAACGCCTGTTATCCAATTGGGAAATTTACCTAGAATGTCGAAATAATTAAAAAATAAATGACCAATTCCACCAAAAAAAGTACTTATTGCAAACAAAAAGAAAAATTTCTTCCAATATACTAAATCATGAATTGCGGTATTTTTCAGTTTTAAATAAGCGAATAAAC
>CAMDMY010000018.1 GCA_945902775.1 Chryseobacterium gleum
CTGAAACCTATTCTACATACCCTTATTCTGAGGTAAATAGAAAAAGGAAAAGGAATAGAACTGCAGAGAAGTAATCTGTTTAGTTTGAATTTTAAATTATTGAATGTTTTAACGATTCAATTGTTAAAAAAATTATAAACATTTTATTAACATTATACTTATATTTGATAAAAAATCTGATTGAAATGAATAAGAATATCTATTTAGTCTTGCATGATTTCACTATTGTAGGTGATGCAGCTTTAAATTACGCGGTTAATTTAAGTAGTAATTTGGTGAACGAAATAAAATTAGTTCATCTTGTTTCTAATAAAAATGAAATAGCAAACGCGAATGCTAAATTAAATGAGATTATTTCAAAAACTCATAAATCAGAAAATACGGAGATAACATCGATTGTAAAACAAGGTAGTATTTTTGAAGATATCGCTAAAATTGTGAAAGAAGAAAAAGTTAACCTTATTATCATGGGAACTCATGGTGCAAAGGGTATGCAGAAGATTTTTGGAAGTCACGCAATGAAAGTTATTACAAGTTCTGATGTTCCATTTTTCGTTATTCAAAAAGATACAAAAGCAAAAGCGGTTAAAAGAATTTTAGTTCCAATTGATTTAGACAAAGAAAGTCTTCAAATTGTTGATATAGCAGGAGATATAGCTAGAATGTATGATGCCGAAGTTTTTTTAGTTGCTGAAAAAAGAGAAGATCCATTTTTGAGTCAAAAAATAAAAAACAGAATACTTATAGTTCGAAAACAATATGAAGAGCGTAAAGTTAAATGCAATATTGAATTGTTACCATACGGTGGTTCTTATCAAAAGAAAATTATGAAGTATTGTATTGAAAAAGAAATTGATTTAATTGCAATTGCTTATCATTCTAATAGTATTTTACCTCAGTTTGATACTTTCGCTCAAGATTTAATTACAAATAGCGAATTATTACCTTGTGTAATTATAAATTCAAAAATCACTTCTACTTTTTCTTTCTAATAAATAACTAATGAAATTAGGTGAATATAATGTTCTAACGATTCTTAGAATAACAACTGTTGGTGCTTATTTGGGAGATGAGTTTGATAATGATGTATTACTACCTAACAAATATTTAACGCAACAAATGTCTGTTGGGGAAGAGATTGAAGTTTTTTTATACAAAGACTCTGAAGATCGACTTGTAGCAACAACAGAGGAACCTTATATTAAATTGAATGAATTTGCTTACCTAAGAGTTAAAGAAGTAAATCCATTTGGTGCTTTTTTAGATTGGGGTCTAGAAAAAGACTTATTAGTTCCATTTAGAGAGCAAACGAATAAATTAGAAGAAGATAAATATTATTTAATTTATTTGATGTTAGATACCTCTACTGATAGATTGGTTGCTACAGCAAAAACAAATAAACGTTTCTCTACCGACACATCTGAAATAATTCTTAATGAAGAAGTAGAGTTATTAATTTGTGAAACCTTTGATTTAGGAGTAAAGGTAGTAATAAATGGAAAATTTTTAGGTATTATATACCATAACGATCTAAATAGAAAATTACGTCGTGGTGATTACGATAAAGGCTTTGTTTATAATATTCGTGAAGATGGTAAGTTAGATGTCCGCCTAGATAAATCGGGATATCAGAAAATTGAACCCAATTCAGAGCGTTTGCTTGCATTAATGAAGAATCGTAAAGGAATACTTTATTTAACAGATAAAAGTGATCCTGATGACATTAGAGATCAAGTTGGTATGAGTAAGAAAACTTTTAAACAAGCTGTTGGTAATCTGTATAAAAACAAATTGATAAGTTTAAATCCAGATTCAATTTCTATTATTTAAAAATAATCCGCTTTTTTTCTTTAATCTAAATAAGAACCAAAAGAGTAAATTCTTGTTTTCCAATAATCTGACTGTAAGATATCAGTGATGATAATTCCTTTTGATGAGCTTGCATGAATCATTTCAAGTTTAACACCATCATTTATTATAATTATACCAACATGTGATACTCCCGCACCATTATCGAAAAAAACTAAGTCACCTCGTTTTACGTTTTTTTGGCTTGTTTTAGAGGAACTTGATTCTTGATCGATTGCTCTTCTTGGAAGTTTTACATTAAAATTACTGAATACAAACGTTGTAAAACCACTGCAATCAAACCCTTTGGTGTCAATTCCTCCTGATAAGTATGGAATACCAATTTGTGTTTTAGCAAAATCAATTAAATCATTTCTTAATTTACTGACAGTAGGATCTGGTTTAGATGAATATTCTTTCTTATTGATTTCTCCTTGTTTATCAATCGAAGGTATTTTATCAAAAATTCCACCGATGGTATTTTTAGTAGTTGAATATAGATCAGTTTTACCACTATTTTTCATTACATCAAGCCAAGAAACAATATCATTTTTTAAATAAATTAATTCGTGAATATGTGCCGAAATTATTTTTGAACCATCCGAAGATTTTTGAACTTGAATATATAAATTGACAGCTTCTGATATTGCTTCTGGATGTCTTTTGAACCAAAGATCATTTTGAACTAATTGAAATAAACTTAAACTTTTATAATAATTAGGAAGTTGTGAAAAATCAAATTCAGGATTATTTAACAATCTATTTGATTTACGAAAGACCATTTTATAGTGCTTTTGAGCATATAGCATCTCTAATTTATCAAATTCTTTTATTTGACTAAAAATAAAAGTTGAAAGTAAAGAGAAAGTGAACATCAGACCTATTTTTTTCATATTAAATCTTTTAACGAAGAAATGAAAAAAAATGCTTTCATTTTAATCAAAGCTAGTTTTCATTTAACATCAATTTGTTTATCTATTATCTCCAATAGAAATTGAAATCATTTAATTCTATTTTAGAGTCAGAATAATGTATTTCAATTTGATACTTTCCAGGAAGAAGATCTATGAAATTATCCGAATATTTTACACCTAATTTGGTGCTTGTTATCCAAAAATCTTGAGCGAAATTTTTGTTTTCAATAGAAAGTAAAGCAGTTTTTTTTACTGAATCAACGTTCGTTAATTCCATTTTAAAGTCACATTTATTTGCTTTTTTTAATTCTTTTGAACGATGTGTAAACCATCTTTCCTTTAATTCATTTTTAAAATTGGTCCATTCAAAATGAATTACATATCCTTTAGATCTCATCTCATCCGTTGTACATTCTAGAGCAACTTTTTCTATTGACTCATGATGTAAGTTAACAACAAGTCTTTTTGATAAAATTTGTTCTCCTTTAAAGTTGTAGATTGTATAATTCAATTTACAATTAAATGTATCTGGAGTGTCTGAGATAAGATAATATTCTTCCTTCCCCAATTCTTCAATTTTTGAAACAATTGCAACGTCTTCATAATCTTTTTTAACCGTATATTGAAGTGCTTTCCAATTTCCATAGTAGTCAACACTAGACCAAGTCGGAGCCTGCCAACAATCGTTCAACTGCCAATATAATGTTCCCATGCATTTTGGCATTCCGGCTCGATGAGCAGAAACAGCTATACTAACTGCTTTTGCTTGAGTTAATTGAGAAAAATAAACAAATTCTTCAAATGATTTTGGTTTACCATATAAAATAGTAGCTTGTTTTAATATCATTCCATTCCCAACATAACTTTTTTGATGGTGCTTCATGACTTTTGACTCTAAATCCCATTCATTTTTTTTAGAAAAACTGAGTAAGGTTGAAAACTCAGGAAAGGATTGAAAACCATATTCGGCATTAAATCGTCCTGATTTTTTCCCAAAATCTTCGATAGGATCTTTTCCGTGCCAAACGCCCCAATAGTGCATTGTCCCATGATCATAATATTCATCTTTCCCCCAATTACTTAAAGGAGAAGTGTGAACATATGGTGAGTTTGTGAATTTTTGAATCGTTTCTGGAGCTAATTTTTTAAATAAATTATCATAATCTGTTTCTACTTGTTTTGCATTATCACCATAGATTCCATATTTCAATTGAAAGCCCCAGTTTTTCCATGCAACATCCACTTCATTATTTCCATTAAATAGCGTTAATGAAGGGTGAGAAGCAATTCTAGGAATTTGATATTCGAATTCCTCTTTTACATTTTTTAAAAAGCTTGAATCACCCGGATACATTGCGCAAGCAAACATTAGATCTTGCCAAACCATTATTCCCTTTTCGTCACAAGCATCGTAAAATACATCATCAGGATAATAACCACCACCCCAAACTCGCACCATATTAAAATTACTCTCGACCATTAAATCAACCATTTTCTTAATGTCATCATTTTTAACACGAGTAGGGAAAATGTCTTGAGGTATGTAGTCACCTCCTTTACAGAATATTGGGCGATCGTTTATTTTTACAAAATAACTTGTTCCCCATTGATCAGGTTCAATTATTAATTCTGCTTTTCTGATACCAAAAGTTACATCAATTTCATCTATTATTTTCGTTGGATTCGATGTATCGATTAAAACCCAATGATCTTTATATAAAAACTGTTCACCATGACCTCTTGGCCACCACAATTTCGGTTGTTTCAATAAATCGGTTCTTTTTAAAGAATTACTATTTGTTGGATTCATTTTAATATCACCAAATAATTTACTTCTCCAAATTATTGTTTCAGTAACTGGTTGAGTTAAGAATACTTCAAAATCTAAGTATGCACTTGAATCGTTAAAATTACTGGTCGTAGTGTTTTTACCAATTATACGATTGTCATTATATGCATATATTTTTACAGGTTTTAAAAAACCAATTGTATTCATTCTGATAGCCCAATCCCAGCCAAACTGATATTGTGGTTTTCGTGTATAAGGTGCAATAGCAATTTTACCCACATCGTTTGTTGCTGGATAATGAAATTTTTCGTTTTTGAATCGATTTTCGTGGTATTTGATTGGGGGCGTAAAAATAACTTTTAAATGGTTTTCCGGTTTTAATAACGATTTTATTTGGAAACGATAAGGTCTAAAATTATTTTCAGCATTGAATAATAAGCTGTCATTTAGGTATACAGCGGCATAGGTATCTATACCTGGAAATTCAATTTCAATGAAATTTGAGTTTGGATCTAAATCTTTTATGTTGAAAGTAGATTCAAAAACCCATTGATGATCTTCAATCCACGTAAATTTTTCTTCATTTAATCCATAAAAAGGATCTGGTAATTCTCCATTTTCTATTAGGGCTTGTTGAACTGAACCCGATTTTCCAGCATCAACGTATGAATTTGTTATTAGGTTTTTAAATTTCCAATTAAGTTCTATTTGACTATAAAGCGGTGTTTGAAGACAGTTAAAAAGAATAAAATAGAAACAGAATTTCATTTTAAAATTATTGAGATTTTTACTTTTTTATAATTAATTCAAAGTTAAAGATATTTACAGTGAAATTGTTAAAAATGTAAATAAAACTTCTTTTGTTGTTCAGAATAAAAAATTAACTTTACACTAATGAAAAATGGAAAATTAAACATACATATATTCATATAAATAATTAAAATGTTAGTAGAAATAAATCCTAGAAATATTGATTCTCGATTAATTACTCAAGCGGTTGAAGTATTAAAGAAAGGAGGATTAATCATTTTTCCTACTGATACAGTTTATAGTATGGGTTGTGATTTAAGAAATAAAAAAGCCCTTGAAAATTTAGCCAAATTTAAAGGGATAAAGTTAAGTAAAGCAAACTTTTCAATTATTTGCCACGATTTAAGTAATTTATCAGAATATGTAAAACACATTGATAGACCAACATTTAAATTATTAAAACATAGTTTTCCTGGACCTTTCACTTTTATTATGAATGCTACAGGTGAAGTAACTAAAATATTTGATTCTAATAAAAAAGAGATTGGAATTAGAATACCAGATAATGCTATTATATTAGAAATTGTTGAAAAATTAGGGAATCCAATAGCTACGACTTCTTTACACAATGATGAAGATACATTTTTAGATTATTTTGCTGATCCTTATGCTATTTATGAAAAATACGAGGACTCAGTAGAGTTAATTATAGATGGTGGAGCTGGTAACTTAGAGGCATCGACTATTGTTGATTGTACTGGAGATGTCGCTAAAATAATTCGCCAAGGTGCTGGAATAATTGATTTATGATTTTAATTGTTAATTGCGGTAGTCAGAAAACGGTATACATTGAGGAGTGTGTAGATGAGTTTATGGATTGCGAAACTGTTTCTTTGTTTGATTTAACTAGTGAGCATTTGTTAAATAAGAAAGGTGTTGTTATTTCTGGCGCACCTTTATTGATTACTGAAATTGATATTACTCCTTATCTTCATAAAGTAGATTGGTTAAAATCTATTGATATACCAGTATTAGGGATTTGTTTCGGACATCAATTAATAGGATTATCGTTTGGTGCTTTTGGTTCACGAATGAAAGAAGATCGTGATTGGCAAACAATTGAAGTTTTTGAAGAGTCAGAATTATTTACTAAACTTCCCAAAGAAATTGAAATGATGGAAGATCATTGTGAATCGATTTCTATTCCTGGTGGGTTTCAACTTATAGCTTCCTCAGATGCTTGTATAAATGAAGCAATGAAACATAACGCTAAGCCGATTTTCGGAGTTCAATTCCATCCAGAAGTTTCTGGAAATCACGGAAGAGTTTTATTTGAAAATTTTATTGCTATTTGTGAAAAACAATAGTTTATTTGATATTTAAATCGAGCATTTTTCTATCACCAATAAAACCTGTCAGTTTATCTCCAATTTTTATTGGACCAACACCAGCTGGAGTTCCAGTATAAATTAAATCTCCAGTTTTAAGTGTCATAAATTTTGACACATAGGATATAATTTGATCTATGCTAAAAATCATATCTTTTGTATGCCCAATTTGAACTATTTCATCATTTTTTTTCAATGTAAATTCAAGATTCGACCAATCAATTTCTTCTTTTGAAATAAATTCTTTAGAAATTGGAGCACTATGTTCAAAGGCTTTAGCCATTTCCCAAGGTAAACCCTTAGCTTTGCATTTTTCTTGTAAATCCCTAGCTGTGAAATCAATACCTAATCCAATTTCATTGTAGTAGGTATGGGCGAATTTTTCAGAAATATTTTTCCCTACTTTACATAGTTTTACAACGATTTCACATTCATAATGAATATCATTAGTAAATGATGGGAAGAAAAAGGGGTTTCCTGGCTTTAAATAAGAAGTATCAGGTTTTAGAAAAAAAATAGGAGAGGAGGGAAGTTCTGATTTCATTTCTTTTGCATGATCAGCGTAATTTCTTCCAATACAAATTATTTTCATATTTTTTTTATTTAAATTTATTCTTCAAAGCTTCTAATTTATCAGAAATTGATTCGTCTGATTCAATCGTATTTTTTTTATCTGAAAAATTATTTAATTGTTTTCTTTCTTTAGGTTTTCCGTCGGATTCGATTTCTTTTTTAATTTTTTCCATTTCTTTTTTCAAACATTGTTTGGTGTAAAGTGGAAAATCTGCATTTAACATCCAACCGTAATAACCAGGTTCTGAAATAGCTATTTCTTTAACTGTCTTACCTTTGTTTTTACCAAAATTATAAATTGCTTCACCATCATCATTAATCGCTAATCTACCAGCAAAATCTAATAAATTATAATTTCCGGCTTTTGAAAAATCAGATAAAGAATTTATGTTTTTTTCTAAAGATTCGTACTTTTCGATTTGAGCTTTTAAGACTTCCCAAGTTGCTCTAGTGTCATCAAGAGCATTGTGTGTTTGTATAAAATCTTCATGACAATAAAATTTATAAGCAGCTGCAAGCGTCCTTTGTTCCATTTTATGGAAGATATTTTGAACATCTACAAATTTTCTATTAGAAACATCAAAAGTATTTCCAACACGAAGCAATTCTTCAGATAGAACAGGTATATCAAATTTATTCGAGTTATAACCTGCTAAATCAGCATCACCTATAAATGTAACCAATTCATCTGCTATTTCAGAAAATTTCGGCTCATTTTCAATGTCTTTATCATATATACCGTGAATTAGACTTGTTTCTTCAGGTATCGGCATATCAGGATTGATGCGTTTATTGAAATATTCCTCACTACCGTTAGGATGTACTTTTATTATTGCAATTTCTACAATTCTGTCTTTCGTAATATTTAATCCAGTAGTTTCTAAATCAAAAATTGCTAACGGACGTGTAAGGGATAAATTCATTTTAAGTGAGATAAAGATTGAGATTAAGATTAAGGATTATTTAACCTCAATCTTAATCTTAACCTATAATTATTTAGTTTTAACAATAATAAATTCAGTTCTTCTATTTAACTGATGTTCTTCTTCAGAGCATGAAGGTTCAATTTCTCCTTCACAACTGCAGTTGTTTTTTAATTTTGTTTCACCGTAACCTTTTCCTGAAATACGTTTTGGATTCACAATTCTCTTTTTAATATAATTTACAGAAGATTTTGCTCTACTAGAAGATAATTTAAGGTTATAATCTTTTTTACCTCTACAATCAGTGTGTGATCCTAATTCAATTGACATTTTAGGATTATCATTTAATATTTTGATAATTTTATCTAACTCAATAGCTGCATCTTCACGAATATTGGATTTATTGAAATCAAAATAGATTGGATTTATAGCTATTAGCGCTCCTAAATCTGATCCCATATCAACTTTAACAATTTCTTTATTACTAAGCATTACTTGAATTTTTTGACTTTCAATTGTTTTGAATTCTTCATATGATAATCCTACTGTGTCTTGAAGTTGAATAAAACGCATATTATCAGAATCAAGCAAGAATTCTCTATAAATTTCATCATATTCAGCATCACAACTTGTAGTAAATGATTCTTCAAAAAACTCTTTAGTTCCATTATCTGTTAAAAAAGATGCTTTATAATTCTTACAAGTTTCGAGTGATTGGAAAAATGAACCATCTCTATCTCTAGGGTAAACAATTTTACTAACTGTATCGCCACAATCAATACATTTTAAAGAAATAAGTATATTACCTGGATATGATTTATTATAGGCTGATTTTATTACACCTTTTAAAGCTGCGATATTTTTAAATCCAAGTTCATCATTTTTGATTTCATATATGTCTTTTTCACCTTGACTACCTTCTCTGTAGGATGAAAAATAACCTCTTGTTCCATCAATTGTTGTTGTGTAAAAAATGTCGTCACTAAAGCTGTTAATAGGGTAACCTAGGTTAATAGCTTGAGACCAATTATTATCTTCATCTCTTACGGAAAGAAAAATATCAAATCCTCCCATACTTTGTTCACCATTACTTGAAAAATACAAGGTCTTATTATCAGCACCTATGAAAGGTGAATCTTCATCATAAGCTGAATTAATATTAGGACCTAAATTTTTAGGCTCGCTCCATGCGCCATCAGGCAATTTTGTAATTCTATAAATATCTCTTCCTCCAAATCCTCCAGGTCTGTCTGATACAAAATACATATTTAATCCATCAATTGTTGCAGTGATATGAGTTTCCCAATATTTTGTATTGACATCTTTGGTTTCTAATTGGTTAACTTGATCAAACGATTTAGATTTTAAATCAGAATAAAAAATATCACCTTTACCGACATTATCCTGGTAGACAAAAATTCTTCTTTCATCTGGACTAACAGCAATTGTAGCTTCATTTCTTTCTGCCTCACAAAAAGCTAATATTGAAGGTTTACTCCATTTAGTTTCTTTTGAATTCTCTTTGTAACTTACATAGATATCTTCAGGATAATTATGCAGTAATTGATCTCTATATTTTTCAGTTTCACGATTTGCCCAAGGTCTTCTAGAAGTAAAATAAAGAGCTTGTCCATCTAATGAAATTACAGGAGAGTATTCAGGAAATTCAGTATTTATTGTTGAACCGATATTATTGATTGTAGATTTTTTAGGGTTTTCTAATAGTTTAAGAGCTATATTACATTGTTTTATATTTAATAATGAATTTTTTACGATGTCTGTATTTTTATCATTGAAATTTGAAACAATTGTATAAAATTCTTTTGCTTTTTTTATTTGACCATCTAAATGAAAACAATTTGCTAAGTAATAATAAATATCATTCGAACAAGTTGTATCTGTAATCGAGAACAAATCATAATCTTTATCAGCTTGTGGTAGAGCTTTTTCAAAATAAATTATTGCATTTTTATAATCTAAATTTGAGTTTAAAAGCAAGAACCCTTTTCTGTAATTGTAATTTGCATTGGTAGGATTAAGCTCTAATAATTTATCAACGACAATTTCTGCTTGATAAAGTCTTTTTTCAATAATTAGACTTGAACTTTCGATAATTAATTCAGGTTCCGTTGCTGTTCTTACCATCGCTTTAATCTGTTGGTCAGTCATTTGAGCAGAACTAAAGCTTGAAATAATTAAAAATAAATATAAAATCTTTTTCATAATATAGTAAAAAAAATAAGACCCTCAAGATAATAAAATCAAGAGGGTCTTACGAAATTAGTCAATTTTTGTTACAATTCTCTGTTTACATCAAATTGTTCTAAATAGTCTGCAACTCTTTTTACAAATTTCCCTCCTAAAGCACCGTCTACAACTCTGTGGTCATATGAGTGAGATAAGAACATTTTTTGTCTTATACCAATAAAATCACCTTCTGGAGTTTCTATTACTGCAGGAACTTTACGAATCGCACCAAGCGCTAAAATGGCAACTTGTGGTTGATTTATAATTGGTGTCCCCATAACATTTCCAAACGTACCTACATTTGTTACAGTATAAGTACCTCCTTGAATATCTTCTGGTTTTAATTTATTATTTCTAGCCTTGTTAGCCATATCATTAACACTTTTCGCTAATCCAGTCAAGTTTAATCTATCTGCATTTTTAATTACAGGAACAATTAAATTTCCAGTAGGTAAAGCAGTCGCCATTCCTAGATTAATGTCTTTTCTTACAATGATATTTGTTCCGCTAACAGAAACATTTACTCCCGGGAAATCTTTAATTGCTTTAGCAATCGCTTCCATGAATATTGGTGTGAAAGTCAAACTTTCTCCTTCTCTTTTTTCGAATTCTTTTTTAACCTTATTTCTCCAGTTTACAATATTTGTTACGTCTGCTTCAACATAAGAAGTTACGTGAGGTGAAACGTGAACTGACATAACCATATGATCTGCAATAAGCTTTCTCATACGATCCATTTCAACGATTTCATCTCCAGGATTTAATGTTATTACTGGTTCTTTTATTCCTGCAATTGTTCCTCCGCCTAGTTGAGTAGTAACTGGAGCAACTGTTTGAACTGTTTCAACTTTAACAGGAGCAACTTCAGCATTTCCTCTATTTTTAACGTAATCTAAAATATCAGTTTTAGTAACTCGACCATCCTGTCCAGTTCCTGTCAATGCTTCTAATTCTGACATTGAAATATTTTCTTTTTCAGCAATACTTCTTACTAAAGGTGAATAAAATTTACCTGAAGCACCATTTTTTTCGATGATTTCAGCATTTCCATTTGCAATTGCTGTATCGATTGATTTTGTAATTTCTTCTACACTTACAGATGCTGAAGAAACTTCTTTCACTGGTTCAGAAGCAGCAGATCCGCCATCACCATCTGTAGAAATAATAGCAATAACGTCTCCAACTTGAGCAACTTGATCTTTATCAAATAATTGCTTCACTAATATACCTGCAGCTTCAGATGGAAGCTCATTGTCTACTTTATCTGTTGCAACTTCTACCAAAGGCTCATCTAAATTTACAGTATCACCAATGTTTTTTAACCAGTTTGTAATGGTTGCTTCCGTTACACTTTCTCCCATTTTTGGAAGTCTAATCTCAATTTGTGCCATAGTTCTGAATGGTATCAATTATTTACGGTGCAAAAGTAGTTTAATATTCGTTTATTCCAACAAACTTCATAGAGTAAAAATGAAGTTTGTGTCAAGTTTTTTAGAATTGAGTTTAAGTATTTATTGTTATTGATCGATTTAACTTGTATTGAGTTGTAAAAAGGTGAGTTTTTAGTCAAATTGATTATTATTTGTTGAGGTTAAAGTTTAGATAGAGGTTGAGTTTTAGATTTAGAACGATAAAGGTGACGATTTAAATTTTAACTAATAGTTATCTTTTAAATCAATATATTAAAAGTTATTTTATTTGATTAATTTTAAGAATATTTAAACAATTTTAATGAAAAAAATCGCGTTAGTAATAAGTTTCTTCTTTTTCGGTATGTCTTTTTCATTTTCACAATATCCAGTTAATTTATTTGCTGAATATTTTGAAAATGAGGATTATACAGGTTTTAGAGATATTGAAGAAGCACTTAAAACTCCTAACGAAGTCTATCTTTTAGATTTAGAAGATCAAGGTTTAACACAAATTCCTAAAGAAGTTTTTCTATTCCCTAATCTTAAAGGATTGAATTTAAAATACAATGATTTAACAAGCATTCCAGATTCTATCCATTTATTGAAAAACTTAAAGGTTCTTTCATTTGCTTTTAATTCTATCGATTTTATTCCCAATTCTGTTGCTTCTTTAACTGATTTAGAATATATCAGTTTTGAAAATAATGGTATTTCTAAATTACCGGAAAGCTTTTCAAAATTGAATCGCCTAAAATCTATTTCGTTTGACAATTGTGATTTGATAGAAATTCCATTGTGGTTTCAAAATTTTAAAGAGTTAGAAGAGTTAATACTTACAGAGAATAAGATTAGTTCTTTACCGAATATTTTTACAAGTTTTACAAAATTGAAAAGGCTTGAATTATCAGGTAATCAGTTAATAAGTTTACCTCCATCATTTGTTAATCTATCAGAATTAAGTGTATTGAACCTATCGAATAATTTATTTACAGAATTTCCTAAACAAATTTGTGGACTTAAGAACTTGGTTGTATTTGATGTTTCAGTAAATCAATTAAAAAAAATAGACGATTGTATTTGTCAATTATCAAAAATGGAATATTTAAAATTAGCTGAAAATGAATTAATTACACTACCTACTAAATTAGGTTCACTTTCAAATCTAAAAATATTAGATGTTTCACAAAATCAACTTAAAGAATTACCTAGTTCACTTGAAGAATTAACTGAGATAGAATATTTAAAAGCGATTAGTAATCAATTGATTAAAGTTCCATCTTTTCCAAAAGCAAAAGTGTATGTTGGAATAGAAATCGATGGTGATTTCCCTTTAGAAGATGTTAAAGAGTAATCTATTTTATCTATCCAATTTCTTCCAAGCATTTTTTAAAATGACAAAATCTTTCGATATATTGTAATCTCTAGCATAGATTAGATTTAATTTATCAAACATTGTTTCATCTATCAAATTTGTCTTATCTGCTGGAGATAAAATTCCATTTTTAATTTTCGGTAAGTTGTGCTCTGAATTATTTAGATAGTGATATCCTACAATTGAAAGTTTACCAACTAATACAGACAATACATTTGAAATAAATTTTCGTTTATTCTTGAAAGTGAAAATCAAAAGTGGTGTTATGATAATTAATCCAATCGAAGTAATAAAATCAAACGTTCTTTTATTTCGAATATTTGATTTTGTTGAGATAGAATTGATATTTAGAATATATAAATCACCCGCGCTATCAATTGAGTTACTTCCAATTAAATATAAACTATCTGGTTGTGCAATTTTAAAGTCAATATTTGTTGAACTGATAACTGACATCCAATGGATAATAGTTTGTGCTGTTGTATCTTTTGCGCAAAAAATAATCTCGTCAATTGAATGAATATGAACTACTTGATCTAATTGATTTAAAGTCCCGATAAAACCCTCTTCTTTTGTGTCAGAAGTAGAAACAAAATTTATCTCTTCAATTTTATCATTTGTTTGTTTAATTAATTGACTTACTCTTTCGGCTTCATTTTTTGAACCTACAACTACGAATTTCTTGTTTTTATTCGCGGCAAGTGTAAACTTTTTTCCTATTGAGAAATGAAGGAAAATCCTTGAAATGATAAAATAAGAAATAATCCAAATGGTACCGATTAAAATATATAATCGAGAAAATTGCCAATCTTTTGGTAAAAGTGCATAAGTTACTAATATGGAGATTGTTCCCAAAATAGCACCTTTTATGTATTTAAAAAGTTTGATAGGCGAGTCGTAACCACTTGAATAAAAAGTGCTTAAAAGCCAAATTGCAGTATATGAAGGGATTGCAATATTTACAATTTCAGAGGGAAATTCAATTGAACTTTTTTTCCAGTAGCGAGTCAAGACAAATAAACCACCAATTAGATAAAAACTGTCAAAAAGAGGCAATGAGATTTGTTTTATAAAACGTCCAAAAATTGCTAAAGAGGCTCTGAAATAAATTGCACAGTTAATTAAGAAAGAGAATAGTTTAGCGTTTTTTTGTGAAAAGTGTTTCTCAGCAAAAATGACCATTGCTCGATAGAAAACAAAAACATAATTTACTGAACTTTTTTTTGTGCTTTCTCCTTTGTAATGAATGATTCTAGTTTCTGGAAAATAATAATTTTTATAGCCTCCTTTTTGAATTCGATAAGATAAATCAACATCTTCTCCATACATAAAAAAGGTCTCGTCCAATAATCCTACTTTGTTTAACGCTTCTTTACGCATCATCATAAAGGCTCCACTCAAAATATCAACTTCGTTTGTTTCTAATTCATTTAAATGTCCTAAATGGTATTGACCAAATTTTTTGGATTTAGGAAATAATTTAGAAAGTCCAAATATTTTATAAAAAGCAACAGTTGGAGTAGGTAATCCTCTTTTCGATTCTGGAAGAAAAACGCCTTTCCCATCTAACATTCTAACTCCTAGTCCACCAGCATCGGGATGGTTATCCATAAAAGAAATTACTTTTAAAAAAGTATCTTCTTCAACAACGGTATCAGGGTTTAACAATAATATATATTCTCCTTGTGAGATTTCAATCGCCTGATTATTTGCTTTCGAAAATCCACGATTGTCTTTGTTGGCTATTAAATTAATTTCAGGAAATTTAAGACGAACCATTTCAACCGATCCGTCTATCGAATTATTATCCACAACAAATACTTCTCCTGAAACATTTTCTAAAGCCTTTTTTACAGAGTTTAAACATTGTTCTAAGAAAAATTCAACATTGTAATTTACTACAATGACACTTATTTTGTACTTGAAGTTGGGTCTCAATTTGATTACTATTAATTTTAAAAAATTATTTATTCCTATTTATCAAATGTCAAAGATTGAGGCAGCATTAATAAAAAAGGAATCGACTTATCATAATCTATATCTTCATAAAACATTCCTAATCTAGCTAAATTCTTATAATAACTATTTATATTTTTATAGTAATATTTCTCAGATTTTATGAACCAAGCTCGTGGTCCAAGTTTTTCAGCTAAAAACCATTTTTCTAGTAAACGAGAAATTCTACCATTTCCATCTCCGAAAGGGTGAATATTTACAAAAGTTAAGTGTATGTATGAAGCATAGTAAAACACTTCTTCAATTGTTAGATTTTGATTAATTAATTGATCTATTTCTTTCCAAAGTTGAGAATAATGTTTTGCTACTATTGATAATGAGGCTGCTTCAAATTGGATTTCCCCTGTTTTATGCTCCATTATTAGCATTTCTGTTTTTCTAATTTCACCTTGTTGAGATAATGGCAATAAATGAGCAGAGATTAGTTTATGTGCAATTAAAAAATTAGTTTGATTTAAACTATTTTCATTGGCAAAAAGATATGCGTTATATAAATCATTTGGTTTTTGAGTTAGTTCTGGCAGATATTCAATATTAAGAATTTTATGTTTTACATAACTGTCGACTTCTAATATTTCTCCTTCTATTTTAGAAGAAGACATCACTGATACTGAAGTATAAAATGTAAAACTATGTGGATCCAAAACTATTTGTTCAATTGCCGAAAAATCCGATTCAATATCTATGTCTAACATAGATTTCCATTGTTTAAAATATTTTTGTTTTAATAAACTTTTCATTTAATAACGTGAATCGATATCGAAATAAATATTTGCATTTTATTGTTTAAAATTTTACTGCAATACAAGAAATTTCAATCGGAACATCCAAAGGTAATTTAGCAACCTGAACAGTTTCTCTTGCAGGAGCTATGTTTTTAAAATAACTTCCGTAAATAGCGTTTACAACAGCAAAATCGTTCAAATCTTTCAAGAAAATACTGCATTTCACAACATTATCTTCGTTCATTCCTTCTTCTGCTAAAAGTGCGAAAATGTTTTTTAATACTTGATGAGTAGCGTTTTCAACAGTGTCAACAACTAATGAACCATCAACTGGGTTTAATGGAATTTGACCACTTACATATAATGTGTTATTTGCTAAAATTGCTTGACTGTAAGGTCCGATTGGAGCGGGAGCACCTGAAATTTGAACTGCTTTTTTCATTTTAAAAAATTTAAATTCTATACATAATCTACTTATTCTATTCGTAGTTTATAGTTAACTTTGTACAAGTTTACTAAAATTAACTCAAATTTCATTGAAAGTATTAATTCTTGATAATTACGATTCTTTTACTTTTAATCTTTTTCACTATGTAGAAGGATTAGGTGTTGATGTTGTTGTAAAAAGAAACGATGAAATTTCAATTGAAGAGGTTGGTGTTTTTGATAAAATTATATTATCTCCAGGTCCAGGTTTACCTCAGGAATCTATTGGTATGATGCGTGTTATAGAACACTGGTATGATAAGAAACCTTTTTTAGGGGTATGTTTAGGAATGCAAGCATTAGCGATTCATTTTGGGGATACATTATATAATCAAAAAATAGTATATCATGGAGTTCAATCGACTGCTAAACAGTTGGTTGAGTCAGTGATTTTAGCCAATGTTCCTCCAGAATTTCAGGTAGCACTTTATCATAGCTGGGCAATTAAACTAGCTGAAAATTCTCCTTTTAAACCAACGTCCATTTCAGACAAGGAAGTACTTATGTCTTTTGAACATGAAGAGTTACCGCTTTATGGCGTTCAATTTCATCCAGAATCTATTTTAACACCGGAAGGCAAAGTTATTTTAAAAAACTATCTAGAGTTGTGACTTTTTTAATATTTTGAATTATCAATCTAAAACAGTAAATAATTAATTATGAAATCAATTGTTAGTCTTGCATTCGTTGCAATCATTTTTATTGGATGTCAATCAAAAAGTAGAATTTATTCTGAAAATCAAGAACTTTCTCCTCAGATGGAATGGTTAAAATCGGATGTCAAAACATTTAAAGTGAAAATAGATGATCCTAAAAAATCATATAAATTGAGTTTGGCTTTTCGTTATACTGAAGGGTATTCTAGTAAGTTGTTGAAAGTGAGTGTTATTGAAATTTCACCTACTAAAAAGGAAAAGGTAGTAAAGTATGATTTAAAAATTATAAATGAAAAAGGGGAATATATCGGTGAACCAGGATTAGATATTTGGGACAGTGAACACCTAGTTGAACAAAATAAAAAATATCAAGAAAAAGGAGTTTATACCTATAAAATTGAACATCAAATGCCTTCAGATGTTGTGAATATGGCAATGGAAATAGGTTTAATTGTAGATGCGAAATAGAGTTTAGTATTTATTAAACAACAAAGCCGAATAAAATAGTTTATTCGGCTTTGTTGTTTGAAATAGATTAAGGTTTTAAACACCAAATTGGCTTAAGTGATGATCTAAATGCTTATAAAACATGTTATTCCATTCAGTTTTGTTCAATCTACCAAATGAATGTGATTCTTTTCCATCAAAATGAGATTCGCCCAATTCTTGAGTTGTTGCGATGTAATTTATTAAATTGTTTTTTTCCGTTTCAAACTCTTTTTCGTTGGTAATAATAAATGCAGGAGCTGTAGGATTGTTTTTTTTATACGATTGATTCGAAACAACTAATTTTTTAACGAATAATTTTAGAATTAATTTAGTAAAAGGATTCGGTTTAGGATGTTTTTCAGTATAAATAAATTCGTACGTTACATTGCAATGAGCTAACATTTTAGCAACATCCATCTTTCCCCATAAGGCAGGAGTTGAGGGGGATAATTTATTGATTCTTTCAATTATTTCTAAAGAATCTTGTTTATTGAAGATATTATTCATTTTCTATTTTTTTAACAAGGAATTTAAAACTACAAAAAAAAAGATATGTAAATTGAATTATTTAGTTCAAACTCAAAAAATTAATATTAAAGTTATATTTGCAATAAAAATTAGAATATGAAAGGGATACTACTTTTTTTACTATTGTTCAATATATACTTTTCCTATTCACAAACTAGTTTAAATGATAAACTAATAAAAACGACCTTCGAAATTTATCATCCATCTAAGATTTATAAACGTAAATTATTGAATATTAAGGATAAAAGTGTATGGTTTAAAATCAATCCACTGACTTATATGGCAGCTGGTTCTTTGTATATTTATCAAACTATTTTTTCTGAGCAGATTTCAGCGAATTGCACCTATCATATCTCTTGTTCAGAATTCACGAAAAAAAGCATAGAAAAAAATGGTTTAATAAAAGGCTCAATTATCGGACTTCATCAACTTTCGAATTGTATTAATGGAAATACACAGCAACATTGTGCCTATAAAATTTCGAAATCAAATAAGATTCTAAATGAAATTAAATAGATTTATTTTTATTATCCCTTTTATACTGCATTTTCCGTATAATTTATTTTCACAGTTTGATTTGAATTTTATTAACTATTTAAGCGAAAATCATTTAAAAAATGAACATTTTACTTATTTAAATAAACAAAAAAGAGAAGATAATGTAGATTCTGCGGCTTACCTAAAGGCTAAGTTTTATTTGCAATATACTGATGATTCACTTTTTTTTGATTCTTTTATTGAGTCGATAACTATTTGTAAATCAGATACTTTTTTAATGAATTATGCTTCTGTTTATTTTTTAAAATCAACCAATGGAAATAGAGAAAAATGGTTTAATTCAGTTGATTTTAAAACTACAGGTGTCATTTCAAAATTGTGTGATTCTATTTATTTAAGCACAAATATACCAGCGAAATCAAAGGTTGAATTTTTACCGGAAGAATTGAAAGTTGATTACCTAAATTATTGTAACTATTTCAAAAAATCCCCTTTATTAGCAGCATCTTTATCCACTCTTATTCCTGGTTTAGGTCAGTTATATATAGGTAATTTCAAGTCATTTATGACACGAATAACTACTCAATCACTTTTTGCTTTTCAATTAATAGAGAGTAATAAAAAGTTAGGATTATATCATCCAATCTCGATTTTAAATGCAAGTTTTTATTCAGTATTTTATTTTGTTAACATAGTTGGAACATATAGAGATACGAAGGAAAAGAAAGAAGAATTTAAAAACCAATTTTTAATAAATGCGTCAAATTATTTGTCTGATAGGATTGATTTTCCTTTGTATTAATTCTCTTTTATCTCAAGAATCGTTAGATTCTAAATTATTGCAATTAGAAGAAAAGATATACGAAGAAATAAATGATACAATCGTCACTGATTTACTTATTGAAAAAGTAAATCTACTCATGTTAGGGGAGAGTTATGATAATCAAATTTTATCAGAAATAAAGAGGGTAAATACCAATTTAATTAGTGATAGTATTAAAAGTGTTTTTCTTTGGAATGCTTCACTTATAAGTTATTTGAATAGTGAAACATATACTTCATTGTATTATTTCAATTTATATCAGAATTTAGAAAATAATTCTTCAACTGAGAATACCTTATTAAATTTTCTGATAAACACAGGGTATAATGACACAAAAGCTGATTTTTATTTAAATGAACTAATTCATAAAGACTCTTTGTTTAACTCTTTAATTTGTTTTAAAGAGGTTCAGAAATATGAATTGAAACATAAAAAAATGTATGGTGTTTTAGGTATGATATTACCTGGTTCAGGATTAATTGCAAATCATGAATATCGAAAAGGAATTACCTCTATGGTATTAAACACAGCAACCGTTTTTGCTATGACTTGGTTTGCTAAACAAAATTTGTATTTAAATATGTTTGGCTGGGGAAGTAATTTAATTACTAAGTTTTATATTGGAGGACTTAATTTAACTGAAAAAACGGTTTTATTTAGAGAGGTCAATAAAAAAGAAAAGCTCGCAACGAATTGCGAGCTTCAATTAAAAAATATTCTTGAAAAATATCCTCTAAAAATGAAAAAGTAAATCCTTATTTTTTAACAGGTTTTGCTTTTGTGTCATTTGTTTTGGTATCCTTTGGTTTAGTTTCTTTCACTTTGGTATCCTTCTTTTTAGGATCCTTACCAGTATTACTTTCAATTACAGTTAAAACTCCAAGATTTCCATATCCTTTTTTGAAACTCCCATTCATCATCGGAATAATGACCAAATAAGGACAAGCAAGCGAAGCAATACAAACTGGAATAGTTGGACCCCATTTTTGTTTAATTACACTATAGTCAACATAAAAACGCCCGTCTAAAACTGTAATAGCAAGTGGATCAACTGATTTTTTCTCAATGTCATTTTTTTGGTTTACCATGAATGTGTTTTTTGCAGCACTTCCAGTATCATAATCAAAAACAGCATATTCAAATTGATCTCTAAAATCTTTTAATCTTTTTCTGCTTTTTCTTGATTTTTTTTCAGCATCTGCTTGGTAATCTGAACCAAAAATAGTGTAGAATTTATTGTTAGCAAAAACAACATTTAAGTCATATATACTTGTACCGCTATACGTTTTCTTTCTATCTATATTTGTAGCCCACTCAATTTCTCCTTCGTTATTTACTCTTATAGCAACAACATTACTTTTTTCACAGTAGTATCTAGTTGTGCAAGATTGACCACCATTTGAGTTAGTAGTACAAGTAGTTACTGAGTAATTATACATTTTTGAACAAAATAATACAACGTCGTTTTCTACTGTAAACATATCTTCAATTTCAAAGCGATCATCTAATGCTTCAGCATCATTTTCAACAGCTTTAGCTTTTTTCTTTTTACCGAAAACAGGAGTTTTCTTTTTATCTTCTTTGTCTTTTGAAAAAAGACTTTCAATTGTTTTTTTGTCAAAATAAGTATAACCAAGTGATGCATCGTCAAAAGATCCAGCTTCAGCTTCAGTGAAAAATAATCCATGAGAACTATTACCTGTAGGGTCCTTGTCTATATCGCAAAAGAAACCGTAAATTCTGACTTTATTTTTATCAATTACATAACTGAAATCATTGATATTTCTTGAATTTTCTTTTAATGTGATTTTAGATAATTCTCCAGATTCAGGCTTTACAGCTGAAAATATACAGTAAGAGAATGCTTCGCCTTTTTTTGCATTTTTTCTTTCTTCTTTAGACATGGAAACAAAACTTTTGATGTATATATTTCCATCTTTTCCAAGTTCATAACTAGAAGATAATCCTAATGATTTATTACTTTTAAAATTAACTGGTAATTCAACTTGATTTTTAGTTAATTCAGATAATTCTGCATCTATTACACAGTAACTAAAATCAATATTGTCATCTTTTTTTTGAATTTCATGACCAACTACAATTTCATCTCCTGCTTCTCTGTTCGATAAAACAAAAGTAGCTGTACTTGAATATCTTGAGATTTTAGTTTCTTGAGGAAGGTTAGCAGTATATATTTTTTTTAACTTTTTATCTTTTTTTAGATTTACATCAAAACTTTCACAATATAAAACTTCTTTTTTATCTGATTTAGCAGCTGAACGATCAATCCAAAAAACAAAGATTTCATTTGTTCCAACAATTGTTTTATGGTATTCTAAATTTTTATATAACGATTTATTTGCTGCATTTTCTTTGTATCCTTTTAAAGGAATGCTAGCAATTTTTGCCATTGTTTGTTTATCGAAACAAACCAATCTAATTTTTTTACTTTTACCTGTAGATTTTAGATCTAAATTAGTATGCAACGCATAAATGTAATTATCATTCGTGTTGATGTAATGAGAGAAAAATCCATCTTTACTATTTTCATACTCAAATCTTTCTGACCATTTAAGGTTAAAATCTTGAGAAAAAAGGAGGTTTGTAGTTAAGATACAAACGGTCAAAATTAAAATAATTTTTTTCATTTTGGTTTTAGATAAAGTTTTAAAAATTTTGATAAAATTAGTTTTAAATTTTCAAACTACAACAAATCGAGCTTCAATTTTAACGATTTGTATTTTTTATTTATAGATAAATTCAAAATCAACTCGTCTGTTGTGCTTTTTTCCATCCGGAGTTTTGTTGGTGTCAATAGGATTCTTTTCTCCTTTAAATTCAATGTTCAATTTGTCGACTTTAATTCCATTAGCAACAAAGAAATCGATAATTGCTTGTGACCTTCTTCGAGATAAATCTTCATTGTAAATATCAGAACCATCAGAATCAGTATGTCCGGTAATTTGAACTCTTAGATCAGAATGGCCATTTACAATTCGAATCATTTTAAGTAAGAATTTTTCGTATTCAGGTTTTATAATTGCTTGGTCTACATCGAAATAGATTGGCTCAAATACAAATTCACTTCGTTCTTTCATTCTAATTTCAGGCGCGTTTAAACCTAGTTTTAAGTCATTTTTAAAAGCATCAAGCCAGTTTTGAGTTAGAATAACTTTTTCATCAGCCGAAAAGACTGCTGTAGATCTATACAGAATTATTTTTCCTGAATTTGATCTACAATCTGTACTTTTAAATCGTCCTTCTAAGTATCCTGTACTATCGTTGTATGTTAAATTTGCTTCAAAAAGACACCAAGTAGTTTTGCTTGATGATTTCTTTTTTTCGATCATTAACTGTTTGAATTTAATTTGATTTCCCGTAAACTCACCTTTTAATTTTTTAATAGCATAAAAATCAGTCGAATAATATTCTTCACGAGATTTTCCTTCAACTGTTTTTCCTGATAAATTAAAATTGGTAAATACTATCGAACCTTGTTCTGTTTTTTGACCATCTAAAATAATGATTCCTTGCCAAAGTCCTTTAAAATCAACTTGAGCGCTGCTGTAAAATGCGCTGATAATTAAATATATGTAGAGTATTTTTTTCATTCTTATATTCTGTATTCGTAAAAGGTCAAAAAATGTTCCATAATCCATTATTTATTCTCAATTCTAAAGTATATTTGTTTGTAAAAAAAAGAAATATGAAATCATTAATTTTAAGTTTATTCGTTATTATGACATTTGCATTTGTTTCATCAGAAGGTTCAGGTAATTCAATTCACAAGTTTAAAGTGAAAGATTTGTATGGTAATGATTTTGATTTCTCTACTTTAAAAGGTAAAAAAATCATGGTTGTTAATACAGCTTCAAAATGTGGTTTAACTCCTCAATATGAACAATTAGAGGCTTTGTATGAAAAATACAAAGGTCAAAATTTTATAATTATTGGATTTCCAGCAAACGATTTTATGAGTCAAGAACCAGGAACAAATTCTGAAATTGCTGAATTTTGTAAAAAGAATTACGGAGTTTCATTTCCAATGATGGATAAAGTGGTTGTTAAAGGAAAAGATAAATGTGAGGTGTATAAATTCTTAACTGAAAAATCGTTAAATGGAGTTGAAGAAAGTTCAGTGAAATGGAATTTTCAAAAATATCTTTTAAATGAAGAAGGTGTTTTAGTGAAAGTGATAAGTCCGACAACTTTACCGAATGATGATTCTATAATTGAATGGATTGAAGGGAAATAGGATTGAAATAAACTAAAATGAAGTTAAATCAAATCACAATCCCATCTCTTGATGTTGAAAAAGCAATTGAATTTTATGAATTATTAGGTTTTACATTGATCGTTAAATCAATTCCTAATTACGTACGATTTATTTGTCCCGATCAAGAAAATACATTTTCAATACATAAGGTGGAAAAATTACCAAATGAAGATGGAATTTGGATTTATTTTGAATGTGAGAATTTGGATCAGCAAGTTCAAGAATTCATCACTAAAGGATTAGTATTTGAAGAACTTCCGATTGATCAAGTTTGGTTATGGAGAGAAGCCAGATTGCGCGATTTAGATGATAATTTAATTATTCTTTATTCTGCAGGAGAAAATAGATTAAATCCACCATGGAAAATATAAACTCGCATGAAATTCTGTGTTTTAAATAGTTTTTTCATTTTATTTTTCAATACTTTATTATGTCAATCAATCGATTCTGTTTCCTATTCGGTTAAATCAGAAAGATTGGACTATTTTGATAGCGTAAGAAATAGAAAAATATCTATAGAAATTTACAAACCTAAAGTTGATCAACTTATTGTTAATCAAAAAGTTGTTGTTTTTAGTCATGGATATGGTTTTAATCGGGGAGATTCTTACTTAGGATATTCTTATATAGGTGAATATTTGGCTTCTAAAGGCTATTTTGTGATAAGTATTCAGCACGAGCAGAAAGGAGATGATTCTCTTGCTATGAAAGGAAATCTTCAAGAGTTAAGAAAACCAAATTGGTTGAAAGGAGTTCAAAATATCAAGTTTGTATTAAATCAAATTCATTCAGATTATCTGAATTTGAATACGAATCAAATCATTTTAATTGGACATTCAAACGGAGGCGATATGTCGATGTTATTTACCCAAATGTATCCTGAATTAGTTCATAAAGTAATTTCTCTAGATAATCGAAGAGTTTCATTACCAAGAGTAAGTTATCCTTGCGTGTATTCTATTCGTTCAAGTGATCAATTACCTGACGAGGGAGTTTTACCTTCGTTTGAAGAGCAGTGTCTACATAACATCACAATCGTAGAATTGCCAAATACAATCCATAATGATATGGCAAATAATGCCTCTAAAAAACAGAAAACGGAAATTTTGAATCTTATTTGGAAATTTTTGGAGGAGTAAACAGTATTATTAGCTAATTTTAATACCAGTTCAATGAGTATTGAAAAGGAAAATTTTAAATTAATTTAAATAGATATATAAATATGAAATTCATAAATATCATTTATAAAACTCTCATTTTGATGTTTAGCTTAATTTTACTTTTTCATCTTTCAATAATCATAGGTTTAATCGATTATTCAATAGTTTGGGGAGGAAGATTAAATTCTAAAAGTGAAATGTATTCATTTGAATTTACTTCAATTTTGTTAAATCTGTTTTTTTTAATGATTGTTTTGGTGGATTCGAAATCAATCAAATTAAAAGTGAATCCCAAATATCTTCTAATTTCTTATTGGTTGATGTTTATTCTTTTCTTTTTCAATACGTTAGGTAATTTATTTTCTAAAAGCAGTTTGGAAACAAAAATTTTCACCCCTGTTACTATTGTATTGACTATCTTATGTTTAATGATAATTCTATTAAAAAGGAAGGAAAAGAATGAGAATGCTAAAAAGTTCTATTAATGAGATTTAAAAGTATAATTAGCTTTCTATTCTGCAGTTGTATAAATCTTGTTTTTTCACAAAATTGTGGCGATGTACAAGTTTTAAGTAGTAATCAGTCAATTCAGATTAATACAAGAATTCATCAATTAGATAGTTTATTGAAAATTGAAAATGTAGTTAAAATAGATTCAATCAGTACGATTTTAAAAAATGATTTTGATTCAGAAGGAGGGAAGCCTGACGCTCAAGAAACTTATTTTAATTTAACGTCAGCAACCAATTGGTTGGATTTAACGAATTCAATTTCATTATCTAGACTTTTAATTGACAAAGATAGTTTGGTTTATGCTAATCTTTGGAAGTCAGCATTAGGATTAAAACCACCTTCCTATCAACCGAACTCTTTGTTTTTAAGGGCTTCGGCAGAAATTGCTGCTGGATTACTTAAAATTGCTCAAAAGGAAACAGAGTTAGTTCGTAAAAATAACTATACAAATTGGGCAGTTAGAGCCTTGGATAGTTTAGCTACAATGCAGTTGACGAATGGTGCATTTCCATTTCCTGATTTAAGAATGTATGGCGATCCAACATTTACTTCAATCATCAATAATTTTATGATTTCATGTGGAAATGATTCTGTAAATGTTTTAAAAAATGGTTGGATAATCGATGATAAAGGAACAGGAGAATTTAAGTTTGATGCTGGTGTGATTTCAAATGCCTATTATGAAGCTTATCTTTTAACGAATAAAGCTAATTATAAGTCGATTGTAGTTTCTTTAGGTGACTATTTTAAAACGTTATCATTTAATTCTAACTACAATTACAACACATTTGTATCATTAGGATTGACGAGAGCTTATCAATTAACTAACGACACTTCTTACCTTAATCGTGCAATTAAAACTATTCGACTTTCAGTTTTACCTGGACAATTAACCAATGGAAGATGGGTAGACGGTCACAATGCAAATTCTAGGTATCATAGTATTATTTTACAAAACTGTCTACCAACTAATTCGTTGATTACAAACACGAATAGTAAAAATGAAATTGAAAGTATGAATTTTAAAGCAGTGAAAAACATGCTAGATTATACTTATAAATGTGGCTCAAGTACTGGTTTTAGATGGTTAATGAAAGCTTCTGCTAATCAATTAGAACTTTATACACCTCAATTTAATGACTCTATTAAAAGCTTAATTGGAAGATATATTAATCAATCTAATTTGAATGGTAAATATTTAGATGTTCCAACGATGGGGGAGTATTTTGAATTGCTTGATTTTACTAATTCGTTAAATGAAAATGAGAAAAAGGTCAGTTTAAATGTTTATCCAAATCCTTTTGAAAATCAATTGTTTGTGAATTTTAGAAGTAGTGGTCTTAAACTTCAGTTAAAATTAATCAATTCGATTGGAGTAGTTGAAATTGAGGAAGTTAAAGTATGTGATGTGAATCAAATTATAGTAGATACTTCAAAATTGAAAAAGGGGATTTATTTTCTTCAAATTGAAGATGGAAATGGAATGAATTTTAAACAAAAATTAGTTAAGTTTTAAATGGTTTCTTTTTTCAATCTCAACCTCAACCTTAACCTTAACCTCAACCTCAACCTTATTCCTATCTACCCATAAAAGCATACATCAAAATATTAGCTCCCATTTGAAGTGCCTGACGTCTTTTATCTGCTGAATCTCCGTGAACTTGAGAATCTTCCCAACCATCACTCAAATCTGTTTCATACGTGTAAATACAAACTAAACGACCATCAACAATAATTCCAAAAGCTTGTGGACGTTTACCATCGTGTTCGTGAATTTTAGGTAAACCATTAAAGTCAAATTTTTGGTGAAAAACAGGATGATTAAAAGGTAGTTCAACTAATTCATTATTAGGAAATACTTTTTTAAGTTCAGTTCGAATGAATTGATCCATTCCGTAATTATCATCAATGTGCAAAAATCCACCACCTAACAAATAATTACGAAGATTTTCTGCTTCAGTAGGAGAGAAGACCACATTTCCGTGCCCTGTCATATGAACGAAAGGATATAGAAATAAATTCTGACTTCCCACCTCAACGTAAGGTACTTCTTTTGAAATATTCGTAGCTAAATTTTGATTACTAAATGTTATCAGATTAGGAAGAGCAGTTGGATTGGCATAATAATCCCCACCACCGTTGTATTTTAAAACAGCTAATTGATACGTTCCCTGTGAAAAAGTAATATACCCAATCGAAATAAAAATAAATACTATTAATTGTTTCATTTTCAATATTTTTATTATTGGTTTTATAACATAGGATAGGATTTAAATCCTATCCTATGTTATAAAACCATTTAATTTTTTAAATTATCAATTATCATCTTCCCTTGCATCACTGCGTAAAGTCCTGCCGTTTCAGTTCTTAATCTATTTTTCCCTAAAGTAATTGTTGAATATCCAGATTTTAAAGCCTTTTCAACTTCAACAATAGAAAAATCACCTTCTGGACCAATTAAAATAGGGCAATCAGTTTTTTTTAATTTTTCAGAGATTGAAAACTTTTCACCTTCATAACAATGAGCAATTAAGCCTTTTGGGTGAAGTTTTAAGAAAGAATTAAAATCAACTAACGCATTCAATTTTGGTAAAAAAAGACGTTTTGATTGTTTCATTGCAGCAACAAGAATTTTCTCTAATCGTTCTTCTTTCACAATTTTACGTTCTGAATTTGAGCAAAGAAGAAGCGTAATTTCAGTCACTCCAATTTCAGTTGCTTTTTCTAAAAACCATTCAATGCGATCTATTATTTTAGTAGGAGCGATAGCTATATGTAAATTGGTGCCCGGCACTTCTTCCGTTATTTTTGAGACGATTTCTACCTTGCAATGTTTTGGGTGAGCTTCGATTATTTTAGTAACAAACTCAATACCCTTTCCGTTTAAAATGGCAACATTATCTCCAGTGGATAAACGCATAACCTTACAAGCATGCTTAGATTCTTCTTCGTTTAAAACGTGAGTCTTCGCATCAATTGAAATACTTGGGTCGTAAAATAAATGCATATTAGTGTAATAAACGGTAAATCATTTCTCTCATTAAATCACCTTGTGTGAATGAAGAGTTTCCAATTCCTTTCGCTTTCAAATCGTATTCGTGAAGAATAGCAATGTTGGCGGCAATTTTCTTTGGATTATAAACTTTAGAAGCGTTGATATATTGTGTCGCTACAAATGGATGTATTTTTAAGTCCGAAGCTACAGCTTGTGAAGATTTATTTGGAAGAAAGTGAATACGCATTAATTTGCTAAAGAAATTAAAGGTTGAAGGAACCACCACCATCATATCACCCGCTTTCGGATTGTGTTCAAAATAATTTACAATTTTAAACGCTTTAGGTACATCTCTAACAGCAATAGCATTTGTTAATTCGAACGGATTGTAATCTTTTGAAATACCAATGTTTTCTTCGATATGGACATCGTTTATATCTGTACCTTTTTCAAGAAGTAAAAATAATTTTTCAAGTTCATTTGTAATTCTACTTAAATCATTACCTAAAAATTCAGAAAGTAAAATACTTGCTTTTGAAGTAATTCCATATCCTACACTCTTTACATAGTTAGAAATCCATTCGGCTAGTTGATATTCTTTTACTTTTTCAGATTTGAACATCAACCCATTTTTAGCAACCATTTTAGCTAATTTTTTTCGTGTATCGAACGTTTTGTATTTATAATTGATTACAAAAACGGTTAAATCAGAAGGGTTTTCAAAATAGGTTTCTAGTGAGTCAAAATCTTTCAGATCTTGTGCTTCTTTTATGATAACTAATTTTCGAGCAGCCATCATAGGATAACCTCTCGCTTCAGAAATAATATTTAAGACTTCAGAATCTTTTCCATACATAACGGCTTGATTGA
The DNA here is from genome assembly GCA_945902775.1 of Chryseobacterium gleum. Lineage (GTDB taxonomy): Bacteria > Bacteroidota > Bacteroidia > Flavobacteriales_D > Crocinitomicaceae > CAIUKX01. The sequence continues at coordinate 29,252 of CAMDMY010000018.1, forward strand.
AATCTCTTTCGTGATCTTCAAGCACATTTTCAACCAAAGCTTTTGTGATTTCATCAATAAAAAATCCTTCCTCTCCGTGAAGAAAATAAATCTTCTCGAATTTTTTATTTTTAATGTCTTTTATAATTAGTTTGTGTGGCATATTTTCTATTTTTTAGACTTTAAGATTTTAAGATTCAAGATTTTAAGACTTATTCAATTCATTTAGTCTTGAGTCTTATCGTCTTGTGTCTTTTAGTCTAGAATCTATTCTCTAATAATCTTAAATGTTCCAGCCTCGTCAATTTTTATTATTTGTGAAGGCAAGGTCATTTGTTCAGTTAATCGCTCTTCGATAATACCATCTACTCCTTTTTTTATTTGGTCAGAAATTTCAGCAAAAGTATGAGGTGAAGGTTTACCTGATAAGTTAGCGGAAGTACTGATTAGAGGTTTTTTTAATCCACGAATTAGTTTAATACATGTTGGGTCCTTTGTAATACGAATACCTACCGAACCATCTGCAGCTACAACTGAAGGAGCTAAATTTCTAGCATTCGGATAAATAATAGTCAAAGGTCGAACTGCAGCATCTCCTAATTCGTAGCAAACTTCATGAAATTCAGGTATATATCTTTCGACCATTTGCCAGCTATCTACTAAAACTATGAAACTATTTTCAGCAGGTCGATTCTTGATAGACATAATTTTCTGACAAGCATCTTCATTTGTAGCATCACACCCAATTCCCCAAATGGTATCGGTTGGATATAATATTGTTTTCCCAGTTTTTAATAAATCGATGTATGTTTGAATATCTGACATAATGAATGTTCCTTTTTAAAATGAGAATTCTGTTTATTTATCCAATAAATCTGGTCGTTTGTCTTTGGTTCTCTCCATCGCTTTTTCTTCTCTCCATTTTTCAATTTTGGCAAAATCTCCTGAAAGTAAAACTTCCGGAACTTCCCATCCATTAAAACTTGGAGGTCTAGTATAGACAGGTGGAGATAGTAAATCATCCTGAAAACAATCTGTAAGTGCAGAAGTTTCATCGTTTAAAACACCTGGAATTAAACGAACAATACTGTCAACTAAAACTGCTGCCCCCAATTCACCACCCGATAAAACGTATGAACCAATTGATATTTCTCTTGTAATATAATGTTCTCTAATACGCTCATCTACACCTTTATAGTGACCACAAAGAATCAATAAGTTTTCAGATAAACTCATTGTATTGCAAATAGATTGTTCCAAAAGTTCACCATCTGGCGACATATAAATAACATCGTCATAATTTCTTTCCGATTTCAATTTCTCAATCGCAGCAGCAATTGGTTCAATTGACATTACCATTCCAGCCCCACCGCCATATTGATAATCATCAACATTTTTATGCTTGTTTGTAGAATAATCACGAATATTATGTATATGAATTTCAACATGACCTTTGTCTTGAGCACGTTGCATAATTGAAGCTGAAAAAGGGCTATCAAGTAATTGAGGGAGAACTGTAAGAATATCTATGCGCATACTACAAATATAATAAAAAGAAGATTGAAAAGTATCAATTTTTCATCTCAAATTACTCGTTCTAGCTGCTTAAATAGTTTCTGAAAATTGAATTAATTTTTCAGCGAAATTGTCCCAAGATTTTAATTCATTTTCTTTTTGAATCGTCATTGAAAAATTTTCCTTCAGATTGTTAATGAAATAAGAATCAATTGATTGTTTGATTTCTAATGAATTTGGTGTTTCGACAATTAAACCTGTTTTATTATGATGAATAGTTTCTTTTAAACCTCCAACATCTGTAGCAATAATAGGTAGACAAAAGTGATTTGAAATTGCCGTTATTCCTGATTGAGTTGCTGATTTATAAGGTAATATACACACATCAGCTGCAGAGAAAAATGTAGTTACTTCATTGTCGTTTATGTATCTATTGTTAAGGTGTATTCGTTCTTTATTGGGAGAATTCTCAATAATAGCCTCATATTTTTCAAAGGAGCCATAAACTTCACCTGCTATAACTAGTTGATAATCTGAATCTAACAAATTAAAGGCTTCTAAAAGTAAATCGAGACCTTTGTAATCGCGAATTAGACCAAAAAACAAGAGTGTTTTTTTATCGGTTTCTATATTTAATGTTTTTTGTGCTACTGTTTGATTAATCTTTTCTCCGAAATGGGTATAAACCGGATGATCAATTCGAAGGTACTTAGCATTTGGTTTTAAACTTATTAAATCATTCAATACTGCATCTGACATCACTATAAACCCATCCGTTTTTGATAAGAAAAATTTATTGAAAGGAATATCAAAAAAACGTTTTTCATGCGGAATAACATTATGTAAAATTGATATTTGCTTTGTTTTCTTAGGTATTAATCGAGCGATAATTCCCATCGCTGGACCAAAAAATGACATCCAATAATTAGAAATATAAATATCTGATTTAGAATTCTTAATTGCTGAAGCGCTGGAAATGAAACTCAAAGGATTCATGGAATCTAAAACACGTGTAGCTGGAATTTTATCAGCAATATCTTTTTCGGTAACTAATTGTGTTTGACCAGGAAATAAGAAGTTTGGATATTGTCTTTTAAAAGTAAAAGCTTGAACAGAATGTTTTTTTTCAATCGAACGATAGAGTAGGGCACTAAATTGAGCGATACCACCACGGAAAGGATAAAATGCTGAAAAAATAGAAACTTTCATAGTAATTTATTCAAAACCGTAACCGATACATTTATAATGAATTTCACTTCCTTTTCTAACGTCTAAAGTATCAAAATTGGCAATCGTAAGATTTTTATATGTTTTTTGAATCAAACCTATATTTGCAGCGTATTTGTAACTATCTATTTTATAGTCGATTAAAGAAAAGAATTTATCGTTTGAAACGGTTACTGTTGAATCAAATGATAGGCCAGTTAAATTATAAGGTAAATGTATATCTGAATAATAATATTTTAACGAATCTAGCATATTAAAAGCATTAGGATTCCATTTTTTATCAGTTGTTGGAGCAAAGACTAATTTTATTACTCGTTGATTTTCTTCAACTAATTCAGCTTTATTATTTTCAATTACAGCAGTCCATAAATCTGTAAACACCCATAAATCAGTACTTGATTTTCGTTTGTAGCGTTTGAATTCTCGAACCATTCTTCCTTGATTGTCAGTGATTTCGTTTCCAATTACCGTCTTTAATTGGTAAAAGGATGTGTCATGTTGCGGACTTACCGCTACGTCATGAAACATTTCTTGTACTTCATAGATAGTATATCGACCTTCAATTAACCCGAAATAGTTTGTGTGCATTTTAGGTAAATCTACTTTCTTTTTTTTACAACTAGTGCTTTCTAAAGCAAGTATGCTTATTAAAATTATGATTAAAAATTTAAAATGAGTTTTCATATTTCTGTATACGAACTTACGAAAAATGGGTTAATTATTTGGATTAATTCCCTTTTCTTTGAATTGTTTCATTTTCATTTCTAGTTTTTTACCTTCTAATTTTTCACCGTAGTAAAAATAACTTTTTCCAGTTTCAGTTCCATTTTCATCTTTCACAATGCACCAACCATGTAATATACCATTTTTATAACGCTCAAGATTCATGGTTTTACCATTTGGATGATTTACTTCCCAAACTCCATTTTTCACATTGTTTAGGTATTCTCCTTTGGTCATTATTAGTCCTGATTCAAAATATTCAATTTTTTCACCGTTTAATTTTCCGTTTACATAATATGAAACAGACATAATTCGTTGTGACTTATCACTTGCATCTTCAGGTAAGTAATAAATTGTTTTTTTTCCGTTTAACGTATCGTTTTTAAAAGTTTCAGATGAACTTAAACGTCCAGAAGGTGCAAAGTTTAACCAAACACTATCTTTTTTCATATCTCGGTAAAAGCCTTTACTTAAGATAACTCCTGTTTCATGATAGAATTCAGCAGTTGACCGATTGCTTTTTTCATCATGTTTTATAATAGCTTGTTTACTTTTTGAAGGGTAGAAGTAATTGAAAGTCCCTACTGGTTTATTGTTTTTAAATTGACCTTCGTAAACAAGCGCAGTACTTTTTGGATATGTTTTTTTCCAAACTCCTTGTTTTAAACCTTTCGAATCAGTTACATTTTGAGCAACCAAGAATTGAGTTAAAAAAATACTGATAATTAAAATTTTATTTTTCATTTTCAAAAATGTTAGCTAATTCCAACAGGCTATCACAAGTATAATCTGCGTCAAAATTAATAGGTTCTTCAGTTCTAATTCGTATTGTCTTCATTCCAAGATTCTTGCCAAACTTTATGTCAGAATCGGTGTCTCCAACCATGATTGATTTGTTTAAATCAATTAAAGGAAACTCTTTTTTAGCCATCAATCCCATCGCAGGATATGGTTTTCTAATTGAATTTTCTTCATTTTTAAATCCAGGGGCATAATAACATTTTGTAATTTTTCCATTCATTTTTAAAAGTTCATCAGTCATATAACTGTGAATTTCTAAAAGGTTACTTTCTGTCATTATTTTTTTTGCAATCCCTTGTTGATTTGTGACTACAAAAATGGAAGAAAACAATGTTGTGAATTTTGAAATTGCAATTTCCACACCAGGTAAAAAATGGAAGTCTTCAATTTTAGTAACATAACCGCCCATTATTCTTTCATTGATTACACCATCTCTATCCAGAAAGAGAGACCATGATGAATCAATTTGCCAATTAAGCATATAATTAGATTATCTTTTCTATTAAATATTGATTTCTAGTAGAAGAATTTCTACCTATTAATTCGGCTAAAAATCCTGCTAAAAAGAATTGAGAGCCAATTATCATTGCAACGATTGAAATATAAAATTCGGTTCTCTCTGCAATCAAACGTGAAGCTTTATCAATAAATAATTTATCAATAATTAAAAATAATGCGAATCCAAATCCAATTATAAAAAGAAATGTTCCAATAGCTCCGAAAAAATGCATTGGTTTCTTTCCGAATTTCCCCATGAATACAACCGATAATAAATCAAGTGGTCCATTTAAAAAACGATTCATTCCAAATTTAGTTGTACCAAATTTTCTCGATTGATGAATTACGACTTTTTCCCCAATTTTATTAAAACCCGCATATTTTGCTAATGGTGGAATGTATCTGTGCATATCACCATATAGTTCAATGCTTTTTATTACTTCGTATTTATAAGCTTTTAGTCCACAATTAAAATCATGTAAATATATCCCTGTTAATTTTCGAGCAGCCCAATTGTATAATTTTGTAGGAATCGTTTTAGTGATTGGATCGTATCTTTTCTTTTTCCATCCAGAAACAACATCATAATCATCTTCAATAATCATTCGATATAATTCGGGTATTTCATCTGGGGAGTCTTGTAAATCGGCATCCATCGTTATCACAACTTTTCCTGATGCTAATTCAAATCCTTTTTGAAGCGCTGCTGATTTTCCGTAATTTCTTTGAAATTTTATTCCTTTTATTTCTGGGAAATTAGAATTTAATTCTTCTATTTTTTTCCATGAACCATCTTTACTACCATCATCAATTAAGATAATTTCATACGTAAATTTATTCTCGTCCATAACTTTCTTTATCCAAGAATGTAATTCAGATAAAGATTCTACTTCATTGAATAAAGGGACTACAATTGAAATGTTATTTTCGAATTCCACAAAAAAATATTTTGATTCAGACAAATATAATCATTCAAAATTGACGTGCGAATTTTAAGATTAATTTATATCGTAAATTACAAGAAAAAAATTGCCGCAATAATGAAAATCACAACTATGATTAAGTATTGCCAAATATCAACGAAATAGGGTAAGTATTTTTTAATTTTATTTATCATTTTTTATCTCATTAGTGTGACATTTCCTCTTTCAAAATGCCTCATTTGAGTTGCAGTATCGGCAAATTCTATTATCCAATTATACAAGTCATTTTTACCAATTAATCCATTGGTTTTTCCGTCCCAACCTATATTTATATCATTCGAAGTGAAAATAATTTGACCCCATTTGTTTAAAATATTTAAAGTATAGGATGTTGGGTCATATCCTGATGTAAATACTGGATGAAAAGTTTGATTATAGGAATCTCCATTTGGAGTAAACGTATTTGGGATAAAATAAATTAGCTCCTCTACTAAAGTGATCTTTAATTTAATAGAGTCAGCGCAATAATTTTGATTATTCACAACCAATTTCACAGTATATTCGTTTGGAACTTCAGGATAGGTATGTGAAATATTAAAAGCATTAGAGAAAGTGCTATCACCAAAATACCATTTATAACTTGTTGCATTTGAAGAAGTATTTGTAAAATTAAAAGTAGGATCAGAAGTATATTTTTTAGCTTGATCTACTGTGAAATCTGCATTTGCTTTTCCTAGTACAGTAATTAAATTTGGTAATGTTAATGGTGAGGATGAACATCCTGGATTTGATAATGTTAGTGTAATGTCTTGACTGCCAACATCTGTGAATTTATGATAGGCAGAATTTAAAGTGTTTGCAGTTGTTCCATCACCAAAATCCCAAGAAGCTGAAGACCCATTTGGAGTTGAAGTATTAGTAAACGTTATTTCTAAAGGAGCACATCCAATATTTTTATTTGAAGTAAAAGACGGTAAAGGAACCTCATATACATCAAGCGTAATTTCACCACCTTGATTTAAATCACTGTCACATCCATTGAGTGTGTAAATTAAAGAATAAGTAACATTTGAAATCTGAGTAGGAGTAACTGTAATCGTTGGTGAACCTTGGCCTGTACTCCAAGCAAAAGTACCACCAGGTGTTTCAGGAATAGCTGATAAAGTTACTGTTTCGCCTAAACAGATTGGTTGTACAGGTGAAATAGAAACTTTTGGAGTATTTGGGGCTACTAAATTTATTAAATTCGAGCTGGTTCCAACGCATCCTCCAGATGAAATTGTGAAGTTAGTATAAACTCCAATTGCTAATGATGAAATAGTAATTTTACCTAAACTACTTGATTGAATTGAACTTATAGTTTGGGGTGTGCTATTAAAGTCATAAGTAACATTATAAGTTGTTGTTGGATTTAAATTTTCCAAAGAAATTCTACCATCACTCCCTAAACAAGTTGTTGGATTATTTAAAATTGTAGTTGTAAAGTTCATAGAATTTCCAACATTGATAGTAAAAGTGACTGGTACTGAAGTACAATTACCAGAAGTCAAACTATATGTCATTGTAACATTTCCAGGTAAAAGAGCTATTACTAATCCTGAATTAGGATCGATTGAAGCAATCGTTGCATCAGAACTACTCCATGAACCATTTGAAACTAAGTTTGATAAAGTTTGAGTTGTGTTTAAGCACATAGTTGAAGAACCTGATATTGAGCTAAGAACCACTGGATCAATAACCGTTATTGTTGAACTTGCAGTATTTGCAGATGGACAGGCAGTATTTAATGAATTTGAATTTACTGTATATGTTTTAGTACCACTAGAAGATGGCGTTATTGTAACTGTTGTACCTGAAGTAGAGCTTAATTCACTCATGTTTGCAGAACTCCAAGCATAAATCCCGTTTCCGCCAGAAGCAGTTAAAGTAATAGTTCCATTAGTACAAGAAGTTGAAGTTTTTGGTGTAACATTTGTAGCAATAGCAAATCCTCCTCCATCAGCAGGAAGTCCAACAATGTATTCACAATTATCACCTGCATAACCATCAATTGCTATATAATAGGTGTTTCCTGGAATTAAATTTGTTGCACTAATATTTATTGGAGATAAATAAAATTCTGCAGCATTTGTACTTTCTGAAATCGATATTACAGGGCCAAATCCACAATTTGCCGCTGAAAAAATCATATATTGAAATGCCCCACCATTTTCACATGATGTTTGCCAAATTGTAAAATTAACTGAAGATTGTTGTGCAATAAAAGATATAAATGAATCCCCATTAATAACACCTGGAAACGCATTGTCAAACTCTGTCCAGTTTGTAGTTGGTGTGTATCCATTTATTGGATCATCACTTGTTGTTGCTGTATTTCCAATATATCCTTGAAAGTTACAAATATTTGAAGCTATACTGCAATTATCACCAGCAGGAATATTAGTGCCAGGTGAAGGTAAATTAGCATGAGTAAATGCACTTATTCCAAAAGTTCCAGTTGTTTGAGTTTTCCCCCAAACACGAATCCAGATAGTAGAACCAGGTAAGTAAGTGGATTTAGCTATAAATGCCATATTGCTATTTCCTATACCTAATCCACTATTATCATCACAGAATTTTTTTGTTAAAGAATTACAAGTCCCAGTGTAAATTGCCATTCCATTATTATTAAGTGTTTCAGCATTTGTTGCAACAAATAAAACTCCTGTACTTGGAACTACTGCAGTAAACCATACATCTAAGATATCCGTATTTGTGAAACTTGTACATCCAGGAGCTGTAACTCCTGATGTTATTGTAGCATTTACATTACTATAAGAACTATATGACAAGGAAGTTCCAACTGTTAAAGGAATTGCATTACAAGGTGAATCATTACTAGGTTGTGCTATACTAAAAGTAGTTAAAAATAAAGTGCAGAATAGTGTAAAAGAAGATTTTTTTATTTTACTATAAAAAGTATGCATAGTTTATTTATTTGTTGAGAATCTCAAGAATACAATTAAAAATATTATTATTATTTAAATTTTAAAGTAGTCTTTTTAAAACTTATAACTCACACCTAAACTTGGCAGTAGAGGAAATTGATAAATTTTATCAGAAGTGATTCTGTTCACATAAAAAATATTTTTTCTATTGTAAGAATTTGTTACACTAGCAATAATTTCTAAATCAGTTTTGTTTTTGAAGTGAAATTGTTTTTTTACTGTTATGTCAAGTCTATGATAATAAGGTAGACGTTGACTATTAAAATCTCCTAATTTATTTGATATTGAATTCGGATTAGTTGTTGTGTAGTCGGTTGTAACACCTTTTGAAAAGGTTTCAGTTTGATAGAAACCTACTTGAGGAGTAAATGGTAAACCAGAGCCTAAATTCCATCTAACACTAACTTCTAACTCTTTCTTTTTACCAACTGTGTATGTTGATACAAAATTTACATTATGTCGTCTATCAAACACAGGTGCATACTCCTGAAAACCATCCCATCTATTAGATTTACCATAAGAGTATACTCCCCAAATAAATAAACGGTTATGAGAATACTTCATTAATAAATCAACACCATAAGATTCGCCAGATTCTATTATAAAATCTTTTTTATTAATATCAGTTATATCAGTGTTTTCTGCATTGTCCTCATATATTTTGTTCGGGTTAATGTTACTTAGTTGAGAGAAATATTTATAATAACCTTCAATATTTACGCTTATTTTTTTGGTTAAATCATATTCAAATCCTACAATAGCATGCCAAGCATATTGTAACCCATTTTTAATAGTTTTTTCATTACTAAATTGATTTATAAATTTTTCTTGAACATTCGTTGGCGCGGATAATAAACCGTTGAACAAATTTACAACATCTTTATCTGAAGATGCAGAGGTGAAATTTTGTGAGAAACGTCCTCCTGAAAATTTAAATCGTAACTTCTCTGTAGCATTGTATTTTAGTCCAAGCCTCGGTTCTGGAGAAATAGTTGCTAATGAGGCATATACTTGTAATCTGAAACTTGGTTGAATAACCCATCTGCCAGTTACTTTTCTGAAATTTACATATCCACCAATTTCAGATGTGAAATTATCTAAAGAAATCTCTCTTTTTAACTCGTTATATGTTTTAAATTTAGTGTTAAATCCCCCTAAATTAAAGCCATAATCAACTTCACTTTCATTTTTTAGGAAGTGAATAAAATCGAAGCCTAAATCAAATCCACCAATAGAACTTGAGCGTTGTTGAGAAGCAACTTCATTATAGGTTGTATTATAAGTACTTCCATTAACATGTCCTTTAATGAAAGTAGAAGAACTGCTCGGTACAACAATAAAATTAATACCTCCTCCAGATGCTTTAAAGTTTAGATTAGCAGCATCATAGAAATTTACACTATCTTGATTATGAAACCCAAAAGCACTAAATTTAGAACCGTCTCCTCCGTTGAAACTAACTTTTCCATAAAGATCCGTGAAATTAAAAGGTAAACCATTTCCGTCATTAACATTTGGATACAAGCTTTTTGATGTGTAATCTAACAAACTATGTTTAGCAGAAAAGATATAAGAGCCCGCGCTTGCTTTTCCATCTTTTGAACGTTTGAAAGGACCTTCTAATACAGCTTTTGCTAGAAAAGGAGAAACTGATACTTTACCTCCAAAATCTTTTTTATTCCCATCTCGGTATGTAATGTCCATAACTGAAGAAATTCTTCCGCCGTATTTAGCATCAAATCCTCCAGTATATATATCAACATTTTTTATTAATTCAGTTTCAAAAATTGAAAAGAACCCGATGGAATGAAATGGATTGTAAATAGTCATTCCATCTAATAAAACTTTGTTTTGAATAGGAGTACCCCCTCTAACATACATTTGACCTCCTTGATCCCCTGTGGTTACAACCCCAGGAGTAACACTGAAAGCACCAATAATATCATTTTCAGCCCCCATACTTGGAATTCTTTCAATGGATTTTTTGTCCATTTTAATAGTTGAGATTAAGACTTCATTTTTCTTTTTCTTACTTTCAGCGCTTACAACAACATCTTGAAGTTCGTTTATGTTTTCAGATTTTTCTAATTCATACTTTACATTTGTAAATCCTTTTCCATCTAAAATAGACATGTTTTCATAAAAACGCTTGAAGTTTCCATTGTCAATTTTTAAAATATAATTTCCTTTATCGACTTTTGGAATAGCAAAAAATCCATTTACATCCGTATTTCCACCTCCAAAAATTGTACTATCAACTTTTAATAATAAAACTTTTTCAAAAATAATAGGCTCCCCATTTTTTTTATCATAAATAAAGCCTCGAACTGTATGTTCTTGAGAAAAAGTTAAACCTATAAAAAATAATGAAAAAGTGAAAGATAGAAATATTTTCATAGTTATTAGTTGTTCTTTTTTAGTGAATTTCGTAGCGAATATAAGGATTTGATTCTATTGCTAATCAGAAAGATCTTAAAAATATTTAATTTGTAGTAAGTGTTGATTAAACTGTTTTCTTTTCTTTTAATATCTTTTTCGCTTTTTCCCAATAAACATCCATTTCATCTAGGTTTAACTTATTGATTTCTAGATTATCTTCTTTTATTAAGATTTCCATAAGTTTAAATCGATTGATAAATTTAGTATTTGTTTTTGATAGCGCATCGTCCGGATTAATATGAATGAATCTAGCATAATTTATTAATGAAAATAAAACATCTCCAAATTCTTCCTCTATATTTTCACTGTTGTTTTCGACTTCAACTTGAAGTTCATCAATTTCTTCTTTGACTTTTGCCCATACATCCGATTTTTCGCTCCAGTCAAAACCAATGCCTTTGACTTTTTCTTGAATCCGAGCTGCTTTTACCATTGAAGGAAGAGAGGAAGGAACCCCCTCAAGTACAGACGTTTTACCTTCTTTTAGTTTTAATTCTTCCCAGTTTCTTTTAACGTCTTCTTCATTTTCAACATGTACATCTGAATATATGTGAGGATGACGATGAATTAATTTATCACAGATTCCATTTAAAACAGATGTCACATCAAATTCACCTTTCTCTTCGCCAATTTTGCAATAAAATACGAGGTGTAAAAATAAATCACCAATCTCTCCTTTTAAGGCTGATAGATCATTTTCAAGAATTGCATCTGTTAATTCGTATGTTTCTTCTATTGTTAGATGTCTTAATGTTTCTAGAGTTTGCTTTTTATCCCAAGGACATTTTTCTCTCAATTCATCCATTATCGTGAGTAATCTTTCAAAAGCAACTAGTCTAGTATCCATTATATTTTTTTTTAAAAGATAAAGATATAGTTTAAATGTTCAAATTAAACTATATCAGTAACAAAAATGGGTTTTTAACGTAACTAAAAAAAGTTTAAATTTGACAATGAATTTAAAGGTCTGTTTTATATTTAATTTTTTACTTTTTTCTCCAATTGTTTTTGAATTAAAAGCACAATTGGAGGATAGAAAAGCTGCCGATTTGCCTTTTTTTAAAACAAAATGTTTTGGGATTGAAATTAAAGGTAAAACAGGTTTTTTAATTGGTGAAAGAGGTGAAATTGCCAATCTACCGAAAGAACGTACTTTTGCATCCGAAATTTCAGTTGTCAATTATACGAATGGCACAAAAAAATGGCACAAGGATTATAATTATCCAACTATAGGTGGGACTTTTTTTGCTGCATCTGCTGGAAATAGAAAAGTATTAGGAAATTTTTATGGTTCTTATGCGTTTATCGAATTTCCATTCATTAAAACTTCTCATTATCAGTTCTGTGCAAAACTTGGTAGTGGTTTAGCTTATACCTCAAAAGTTTATGACCCTACTACTGATCCTAAAAATGCTGTGATTAGTTCTCATGTAAATGCCCTTATTTGTTTTGGAATTAAAAACAAATTTATATTTGGTAAAAATCAATTGATTTTAGGATTGGATTTATCGCATTGTTCCAATGCCGCTTATAAAGTACCTAATATTGGTATCAATATGCCGTTCATTAGTTTAGGATATGGATATAGATTAACCAATTACAATATAAAAGAAACTGAAGATTCGCCTATAAAACCGAATAAATTTTTATTCGGAATAAGTACAGTTTATTCTGTTAAAGATGTATTTCCAACTGGTCAAGGTCATTTACCAATTTATGGGTTGAGTTTATTTACAAGGAGTTTTGTTAGTTCAAAAGTGGGTTGGGAAGTCTCTTTGGATGCTATTTCAAAGCAAATTATTAGTAGATATAAAACTGAAATTCCCAAAACACAAAAAGATTATATACAAATCGGAATATATGGAGGATATTTACTTCCTTTAGATCACTTTCATTTTGTTTTAGGAATGGGATTGAATGTGATAGATAAGTTTCAGCCTGAAGGTAGGTTTTATCACAGAATTGGAATGCGTTATTATCTAAATAATGGAATAAGTATAAATGCCGTTTTACGATCGAATTGGGCGAAAGCTGATTTTGCAGAATGGGGAATAGGGTACACTTTTAATTACAAGAAGTAATGAATATGTTTAAGTCGTTAATTTTTATTTCATTATTAGCTGGTGTTAAGTCTTGCAAAAAGGCGGAGGATAGAGAATGTTTAAAATCTACTGGACATATTGTAACGCAAGAGATTGGAATGCCATCATTCACGAAACTTGATTTAAATGAAAAAATCGAATTTTGTTTAGTCCAAGATACTGTTTTTAAAGTCGTTTTAAATGGAGGTAAAAATTTGTTGAACGATATAAAAATGAGTGTTTCAGATGACCGTTTAACTATTACGAATGAAAATAAATGTAATTTTTTAAGAAGTTATAAAAAAATAATAAAGGCTGAAATTCATTTTGTTGATTTAACTGAAATTAATTACCTAGGGACTGAAATATTAACGAATATTGACACATTAAATCTTCCATGGTTAAAGTTAGCTATATTAAATAGTTCAGGATCAGTTAAATTAAATTTGAAGTCGAAATTTATATTTGCTAGTGCTTCAGGAGGTTATGGTGATTTCAATCTAAGTGGAACTGCTGATTATGCTAATTTATACATAGACAATAATGGATTTTGTAATACCTTTAAATTACTCATCAAAGATTCTGTGAAAGTTGTTTCAAATACTATGGGTAATATGATGGTTAATTCAGAT
>CAMDMY010000019.1 GCA_945902775.1 Chryseobacterium gleum
GGCATGCCTTGTACCTACAGACAAAATAATAAATTTCATTTAATCTCAAACTCCAAATTAAATTTCTTTAACTCGCTAAACAATTGATTGTTAGGGTCTATTTTAATCGATTTTGAAGGCATTTTTACCTCAACACCATCCAATCCATCATATATAGTAAAATGTAACGTACAATTACCCTCGTGCGCTAAAAGCAATTTATTTAAATCTGCAATTAAAATTTGATCTACTGCTTTTGAGTTTATTTTAATATGTAAACTGCTAGCTCTTTGTTCACGCAATCCTTGAAGCATATCGATTGAATGAATCACAAATTCTAATTCAGACCTTCTTGGCGGGACTTCAATTCGTCCTTTGATTGCTAAAAATGCTCCTGGAGTTAAAAAATGCTTGAATTTCAAATAGTTTTCTCTCCAAAGGAATAACTTATAAGAATCGGTGTAATCTTCAATCAACAACGTACCGAAAGGGTCTCCATTTTTAGTGAAACGATGTTCAGCGTCAGAAACGGTAGCAGCAATTAATAATTCACGGTTTTTATTTGTATCCATATCGTTTAGCATTCCGATATTTCCGTTACAGAAAGAATCAATTTCAACTCTAAAATCATCCAAAGGGTGACCAGAAATAAATATACCAATGACATCTTTTTCACGGTTCAATTTATAAATGCTTCCCCATTCTTCCGCTTTAGGAATTTCAGGTTCAGGCATTTTAGTTCCTGTAGCTTCTCCAAACATTGAAACTTGTGATGAGTTCTCACTTTCTTGAAAACTTGCTCCAAATTTCATTACGTTTTCAAGAAATAATCTTCCGTTGCTGTCTTCTTTGAAATATTGCGCTCTGTGAATGTTTTTAAATCCATCAAAACCACCTGCATAGGCTAAACTTTCGAATGCTTTTTTAGTACAGATTCTCAAGTTAACACGTTTTGAAAATTCAAAAATTGAAAGATACGGTCCATTTTCATTTCGCTCATTGATAACAGCATCAACTGGCGCACTCCCCATTCCTTTAATTGCCCCTAAGCCAAAACGAATAGCTCCTTCTTTGTTTACAGTAAAATGGTAATTCGATTCGTTTACATCTGGTCCGAGTACAGGAACACCCATTCTTTTACATTCCTCCATGAAAAACGTCACTTGCTTGATGTCGTTCATGTTGTTACTCAAAACCGAAGCCATATATTCAGCAGGATGATTTGCTTTTAGATAAGCTGTTTGATAAGCAATCCAAGCATAACATGTTGAGTGAGATTTGTTAAAGGCATAAGAGGCAAATGCTTCCCAATCTTTCCAAATTTTCTCTAGTTTTGTTACATCGTGACCTTTTTCTTTTCCTTTTTCCAAGAAAGAAGGCTTCATTTTATCAAGCGTCGGTCGGTCTTTTTTACCCATCGCTTTTCTCAATGTATCGGCTTCACCTTTCGTAAAACCAGCTAATTTTTGAGAAAGCAACATTACTTGCTCTTGATAAACGGTAATACCGTAAGTTTCTTTTAAGTATTCCTCGCAATCGTCGACATCATAAACAATTTCTTCTGTACCATGTTTACGTTTAATGAATGAAGGTATATAAGCAATTGGACCAGGACGATACAAGGCATTCATGGCAATTAAATCGGCAAAAACAGTCGGTTTTAATTCACGCATGTATTTTTGCATTCCGGGTGACTCATATTGGAAAATACCAACCGTTTCTCCTCTTTGGAATAATTCATATGTGTTCACATCATCAACTGGGAAATCGTCAGGAACTAAATCAATTCCAGCACGTTGCTTCACATTGTTGACAGCATGTTTGATTAATGTTAATGTTTTAAGACCTAAAAAGTCCATTTTTAGAAGTCCTGCAGACTCAGCAACAGAGTTATCATATTGCGTACAATACATCTCTGAATCTTTAGCCAATGCAACTGGAACATAATCTGTTATATCTCCAGGAGTAATAATGACACCACAAGCGTGAATTCCAGTATTCCGAACAGAGCCTTCAATTTTTCGAGCTTGATTTAAAACTCTGCTTATAAGGTCATTACCATTCGAAATAGCTTTTAATTCATTTGCTTTATTGATGTCTTCTTGGTTGTTGTTAAAACGTTCAGCAATTTCTAAATCAGAGAATTTGAATAATTTAGCTAAAGAAATATCAGGAACTAATTTTGCCAATCTATCTGCTTCAGAAAGCGGTAAATCCATTACCCTTGAAGCATCACGTATAGCTGATTTAGCAGCCATTGTACCATAGGTTATGATTTGAGCAACTTGATTCGCACCATATTTTTGAATTACCCATTCGATAACACGTCCACGACCTTCATCATCAAAATCGATATCAATATCGGGCATCGATACACGGTCTGGATTAAGGAAACGCTCAAAAAGGAGATCGTAACGGATTGGGTCAACATTTGTAATTCCTGTACAATAGGCAACAACCGAACCAGCAGCAGAACCACGGCCTGGGCCTACCGAAACTCCCATATCGCGTGCAGCTTGACAGAAATCTTGTACAATCAAAAAGTATCCAGGATAGCCCGTTTTAGCAACTGTAGCAAGTTCAAAATCAATTCGTTCTCTTATTTCCTCTGTGATTTCAGGGTAACGTTTATCAGCTCCAACATAGGTTAAATGACGTAAGTAATTATTCTCACCTCGTTTTCCTCCATCTACATCATCTTCAGTGTCTTTGAATTCTTCAGGAATGTCGTAAGCAGGTAAAAGTACATCACGAGCCAATCCGTAATGTTCACATTTATCGACTATTTCTTGAGTCGATTCAATTGCTTCAGGTAAATCAAGAAATAGTTCCTTCATTTCGTCGCTCGATTTGAAGTAATATTCCTGATTATCAAGACCATATCTAAATCCTCTACCACGACCTTTAGGAGTAGAAACCAATTCGTTATCTTTAACACACAACAAAACATCATGTGATTCAGAATCTATTTTTTCAGCATAATACGTATTGTTAGAGGCAACTAATTTTACATTGTTTTTAGTAGCTAAACGAATCAAAGCCTCATTGACACGATTTTCATCTTCCTGACCATGACGCATGATTTCGATATAGAAATCGTCGTTGAATTGAGATTTCCACCAAATTAATGCTTCTTCTGCTTGATTTTCACCTACATTTAAGATGAGGTTAGGAATTTCCCCGTATAAATTTCCAGAAAGACAAATTAAATCCGCCTTGTATTTTTCAACTGCTGCTTTATCAATTCTTGGAACATAATAGAATCCATCTGTAAAAGCCATTGAAGACAATTTTACTAGATTCTGGTATCCATTTTTATTTTTCGCTAACAAGACAACTTGGTATCCATTGTCTTTGTTCTTTTTATCAGTTAAATCTTTACAAACATTGAATTCACAACCAATAATCGGCAGGATTTCTTTTTTGGTAAATTCTACACCATCTTTTAATGCTTTTTCTCTTTCTTCTTTTACTCCTTTGTTATAATTCGTAATCGCTTTTTCAAAGTGAAAGGCAGCATACATATTTCCAGAATCGGTTAATGCAACTGACGGCATATTTAATGAAGCCGCTTTATTCACCAAACTACTCACGTTGATGGTAGATTGGAGAATCGAAAAAGAAGTATGATTATGTAAATGCGAAAAAGTAACGGCATCCAAACGAGATCTAGATTCACTAATATCTATTGTCGGAATATCAGTTTGAGGTACATCTTTTTCTTTTAATTTTTCACTTGCTTCTTTTAGATTGATGTGTTTTAAACCAATATTTTGAATCGTATTTGGATTCGCATGTTTGAAGTTGTGAAGATAGACTTCCTCTTGTTGTAGTTTTTCTAAACTGAAAGAATCAATTCTAATTAACTCGAAAAAACAACGAGTAGTTGCTTCAACATCGGCAGTGGCATTGTGTGCTTCGCCGAATGGAGTTCCGAAAAGTTTTTGATGTAATTCTGTTAAAGTTGGAAGTTTCCATTTTCCACCTCGACCACCAGGAATTTGACACATTGTAGCGGTAACTTCTGTACACGTATCTAAAACTGGCATCGAAGCCATCGGTGAGTCTATTCCTTTTCTTACAAACTCACAGCCTAAAATGTTTACATCGAATCCAACGTTTTGTCCAACAACAAATTTAGCTTTTTCAAGAGCGATATTGAATTCATTTAAAACCATTTCTAGGTCAGCACCAAGCTCATCAGCTAATGCGGTAGAAATTCCATGAATACGTTCAGCATCATACGGAATATCATATCCTTCAGGTTTAATTAGATAATCTTTCTGTTCGAGAAGATTACCCATATCATCATGTAATTGCCAAGCAATTTGAACCGCACGAGGCCAATTGTCAGTATCCGTTATCGGAGCATTCCAATTACGAGGTAAACCTGTTGTTTCGGTATCAAATATTATATACATTACTTTTAGATATTAGATATTTAGACATTAGATAGTAGACCAGTTCACTTTACTTTTCAACGAATGAAATTCGGAAAAGTCTAATGTCTAAAATCTAAAAATCTATTGTCTTATTTTATGCTCTAGTATTAATCCAAGAACTTGTAATTTCTCTTGAAGCAAATTCTTTTTTGTTTCTTTCTTTGATTGAATCCCAAATTTCATCTATACCGTGAGAAAGAGCCTCTTTTTCCTCTTCCATAGCAGTATACATAATTCTAGGATCTTCGAAATAATGTTTCACGAAATTCGTATCAAAATCTCCGCTAATAAAGGCAGGATGTTTTAATACATATTTTCCGAAATCAAGTGTTGTTTTCACACCAGAAATTTGATATTCATCGATTGCTACAAGTGTACGTTTAATGGCATCTTCTCTTGTTTTTCCCCAAACAACTAATTTCGCAATCATTGGATCGTAATAAATTGGAATATCCATTCCTTCCAAGAAAGCATCGTCAACACGAACACTTCTTCCAGTTGGTATTCTATATCTGTCCAATCTTCCAATATCAGGAGTAAAGCCGTTCAAAGTATCTTCAGCATATACTCGAACTTCAATCGCATGACCGTGAATTTGTAATTCATCTTGTAATTTTGGTAAATTCTCACCTCTAGCGACTCTAATTTGCCATTCTACTAAATCAAGTTTTGTAATCTCTTCAGTTACAGGGTGTTCTACTTGAAGACGTGTATTCATTTCTAAGAAGTAGAATTTTTTATCCGCATCCACTAGGAATTCAACCGTACCTGCACCTTCGTAATTACATGCTTTACAAACAGCAACAGCAGCTTCTCCCATTTCTTTTCTCAACTCGGGAGTTAATAATGCACTTGGAGCTTCTTCTACAACTTTTTGGTGACGTCTTTGAATTGAGCATTCTCGTTCAAATAAATAAACTGTATTTCCAGTTCTATCAGCAAATACTTGAATTTCAATATGACGTGGTTTTGTAACAAATTTTTCAATGAAAACAGCATCATCACCAAAAGATGAACGTGCTTCGTTTTGCGCTAATTTCATCTGATCAATAAATTCAGCAGAATTTTCTACTAAACGCATTCCTTTTCCTCCACCACCAGCAGAAGCTTTGATAAGGATCGGATAACCAACTTCTTCAGCAACCTTAATTGCTTCATTTACATCGGTAATAGCGTGGTCAACACCCGGAACTAAAGGAACACCAAAATCTTTAACTGCTTGTTTAGCACTTAATTTATCTCCCATTACTTCCATTGCTTCAGGAGATGGACCTATAAAGATCATCCCAGCTTCTTTTACTTTTCTTGCGAAACCTGCATTTTCAGATAAGAAACCATATCCAGGGTGAATTCCATCAACACCTAATTCTTTACAATATTGAAGAATTAAATCTTGTTTTAAATAACTTTCAGAAGAGGGACTTTCACCAACATAGACAGCTTCATCAGCTTCTAAAACATGAGGAGCATTTCTGTCAGAATCTGAATAAATAGCAACACTTGCAATATTCATTTTTTTTAGAGTTCTAATAACTCTTCTAGCAATTTCCCCTCTGTTGGCAATAAGAACTTTTTTCATAATCTAATTAATTCATTTATAGTTAATTGCGTAACAATTAAACGAGTGTATAATTTATTTTTATATACAAAAATAATTAAAAGGAATTCAGAATCAAAATGGAGTTTTTAGCATTTTTGAACAAAGAATGTTTACTTAAAAAAGAGACGTTTATTCTTTGTATTCAATGGGGTAGAAGGTAAATAATTATAAGAAGGTACAGGTTTACTATTTTTCTTTTTATTAGTTTTCATTTTTTTATTTCCTTTTGATCTAAAAACATCCAGAAAGTATTGATATACTTTGAAATTTTTGAAAGAATTAAATTCTTCTTGGTATTGAATTCCAGCTCCTTGTGTAAATAATGCCGTGTTATTTGAATAAATTCTATTTTGGTTGGATTCGTTAAATATATTTACTTTAAATGTTCCTGCATCATTCAATTTATATTCTAAATTCACATCTCCAATTGGTAGGTTTTTGTTGTTGTAACTACTTGCTCCCGTATTTTCAACGCCAAAATTCCCTTTTAAAATAAGTTTATCGCCATAAAAACCTTTGGTAATTCCAACCGAGTAAGAGGTGCCTAGAGTTAAATTATTTTTATCTAAACCAACATTTAGTTTATAATCTTTCGATACTTGAGAAAGCATGGAATTTATTTTACTTTGAGCAATATCTAAAGCAGCACTACTTCCACCACCACCTGTAGCATTTACTTGACCGTCAATTGGTTGGAATTTTTTAAATAACAATAAAGAGAAAAATTCTCTATTTAATAAATCTCTATCACTTTTGATTCTATTTAATAATGATTGTTCAGCTTCGTTTGTTTTTGCAGCTTGAATATCAAAAGAGATAGTGGGTTTTAGAAGGGATTCTGTTAAGTTTAAATAACATTTAATCTCTTGATTTCCAGTACCTGTACTAGAGCTTGTATTCTGAAGTGTTGAAATTTCATTCAGATTTGCATTTACTTTATAGAAACATTTTAAATCTAACATAGCATTGTATGGATCTCCTGTCCATGTTACAGTTCCATTTTCTTGAATTATAAATTCTTGATTAATCGGACGCATAACGAAATTATATTTCCCTTCTTTAACTTTGAAAGACCCATTTAATGTCAAATCATTTAAATTATCAAGTGCTAGATTAATTTCTCCGTTACCTCGCGCGAAAATTTCATCTTCCGTTTTATCGTCCAAAATGATTTTTATTTCAGCTTCAGGAGTTACAACAAAATTCATTTTTAAATCAATGCCTGTAAAATCAAATTTTGGATCTGCAATTTTTTCAGTCGAATCTTTAATCGATTTAAATGAAATGAAGCTTTCTTCTTCATCAATATCTTCCATTCCATACATAGGGAAGTTAACTTTTGTGCCTTGTTCTGTTTTTACGTTTACATCAATTGATAAGTTGTCTGAATAACCTGAAAGTTCGACAATTCCTGTACCATATCCTTTTCCATAATAAACATTTTCTTTGTTATAAGAAGTGTTCATCATCAAAAAGCGGTCTAGTGGTTGAATATTTCCAGGAGCAAAACCACTTCTATTTCCATTGTCTTCGAGATTGAAAACTAAGTCGTAATTCCAATCATAATAACCTTTGTGATAGACCGATCCGATAATAGAACCTGTATTTCCTTCTTCATCAGTTAAAGGCATATTGTTTATATAAAACCCATACTCATCAGCAGTTATATTTCCCTCTACTTTATAATTGACATTTAGCAACTCTAAACGTGCTTCACCATTCGATAAATGAACATTTCCATCAAGTTTTGGCGAATCCAAAGATCCATTTACTTTAATTTGACCTGAAATATTTCCTTTCATGTTGTTTAATATTTCTGGGTCAACAAATGCATTAACAAACTGTAAGTCAGTATTATCGAATGTTACGTTAAAATCTAAATTATTTGCCTTTCCAATTAAATATTGACCATTAAATCCAAATGTTTCATTATTAGCATAAATCAAATCTCCAGACATCCCGATACTATTATTCGAATTAATCCACTGAGACTGAAGAAAAATATCACCAATTTCTTTTTGATTGATATATAAATCTTGAATATTTGCATCCCCAACATAGGTTAAATTTGTATAAGGGTTTGATAAATAACCCCATCCATTTACTAGTCCTTTCAGTTGGATGTCGGTACTAATTAGAGAACTGAAGTCATCAAGTTTAAAATCATTTAATTTAAAATTTAATTGATCTTCATTTCGTTTTGAAATACGACCATCTATAGAAAGATATTGTCGTTCACGTTCGAGAAGAAAATGACCTATATCAATAGTGCTACCATCGATTGAGATTGCTGATTTATTCACTACATCCCATTTTTTTTCTTTCAATGAGAAGTAGGAAGGTAATAATGTAATATTGTATTTATCTAGACCTAAAACGGATGTATTCCATTCAATTGTAGACTCATTTTTAGTAGCTGGATTCCAATTTAATTTTGAATATAAAATATCCTTATTTCCATTTAATTTGAAGGTTAAATTTTTGACATTAATAGAATCATTCAAGTTAAAAGATTGAATTGAATAATTGGCATCAATGTTTTTCGCATTCATTAATTGAAGAACATTTACATTTTCAAATTTCATGTCTTTGAATAAGATTGAATTTGAAGTTATTTTCATAGAAGCATCTTCACTCAGGCCATTATAAAAGCCTTCTATTTTAGTTTTAGGGGCAATTTTAAAATCAGGTAATAATACACTAAGTAACTCATTTAATTCATTCGTTTCAATTGAATATTTAAAATTATTCGTAGTCCTCAATTTATTTTTTTTACTTATTTTTTTGATAGGTATGATAGCTGGAAAAAGTTTACTTACCTGATTTTCAAAATCATATATAATTGTGTTAAAGTCTACTTTTCCAATAAAGGAAGCTGTGCCTAATTTACTCTTAATAGAAAGTAAGTCTTCTATTGAATTTCTGTTTATTAGTATTTGAAGGGAAGGAATATCGAAATTTTTATTTTCTTCTGAATAATTTAGTTCATTTATTTTAATCGATCCAGAAATATTATTTGAATGATTTCCAATTAAGTCAATTTTAAATTTTGAAGACAAAGAACTATTTTTAATATTAGTTAGATGTAATTTATCAAGTTTTGCTTCATTCAGTTCTATTTCAATTTCAACGTGTTGTTTGTTTTTAAAATCTATTTTTCCATTGTATGTCAAATTCAAATTTTCGTCTTTAATTTCAATTTTTGAATCAAAAACATTATCAATGTATTTTCCTTTCGAAATGATTATGTTTTTATATGAATACCCTAAATAATCAAACTGATCAATATTCCCTTCAATATCATTAAATTTAATGTTACCAAAAGAAGAGGCTTCACCACTTAAATCTAAAATACCATCAATTACTCCAATATCCTGATTATCTAAAAAATCTCCTAATTTAAAACTGTCAATTTTTATATCGAAATCCTCAGCAGATGATTTCTCGAAGAAGTAAGACTTGTTGATTTTGTTTTCTGTAAATAATATTCCATTTTTAAACTCGACTTTACCTAAACGTGTTTTAACTGTTTTAGCTGCAATTACAAATTGTTGCTGAAACCCATCCAAACGAGCATTTTTAGTTTCAAAATAACCTAACTTTTTGAAATGTTCATCTAGTTTTAAATAGTTAAGACCACTTATTTCAGGTAATTTAAAATTTTGAATATCTTTTACATTTAGATAAGCGTAATCTACTTTTTCATTAAAAAATGAACCTTCAATATCTCTGAAATCAGGTAGATTGAATGTGCCTACTATTCTTGAATGATCACCAAATTTCAAATCGAAATCGGAAACTCGAATATTTTTTGTCTTTCGTGACACAACCCCTTTTACATATACTGTTTGATTCATTCCCTTTAATTCTGGTGCAAAATAGGCAACTTCTTTCAGGCTTATTTTACTTGGAACCATATATCCATCAAAGTTTACGCTATCAGTAAAAGAGAAGTAATCACTATACTGATGCATAATTAAATTTAATTTTGGTGTATAAATGATTGAATTTGGGGTTGTTATTTTTACATTTTTAGCATATACACCTTTTGAGGATACTTTCACTTTACATTTGAAAGTGTCTAATATAAATCCGGATTTTTCAATAGCAGAAATTTGTTGAATATCTCCTCTAATAATTCCTTTGTTAAATGAAATGTTTTCAATATCTAGATTTATATTTTTAATATCCAGATGCTTGTAATCCATTCCCCAAATTTGCTTAGTGTACTTGTTGTCATCAAACTGAAAAGAGACATTTTTAAAATGCAGCTCGTTAAGTTCTAGTATAACGGGTTTTGATTTTGTTGAATCGCTGCTTGAAAAATAATCAACAATAAATTCATAATTAAAATCCCTTGTTTTTTTATCTTGATTAATTTTAAAAACTGAATTGTCTATTTCTGCTTTCTTGATTATAAATTTATGGTTTAAACTTAAATCATCCAGCGTAATATATGCATTAGAAATATAGGCAATTGTATCCTTTTTTAAATCTTTAATAAGCATACCTTCGACCTCTATTTTATTTATAAATAAAATAGATAATTTCTCAATTTTGATATCTGTTTTTAATTCTTTTGAAAGGTAACTAGTAGCAATTTGTGCTAGATAGGTTTGAACTTGACTAGTTCGAATAAAAAAACAAAAGGAAATAATAAAAATCAATATCCATTCAAATGAGATACCGATAATTTGTCCTGATATTTTAAGTAATTTTGTCATTCGTTACAAATTTACATAAAGTTGAGTCAAAAAGATACAATTATACTAGGTATTGAATCATCTTGTGATGATACTTCTGCTGCAGTTCTCAAAAATGAGCGTATTTTATCCAATGTGATAGCTAGTCAAGATATACATAAATTGTATGGTGGGGTTGTACCAGAATTAGCCAGTAGGGCTCATCAACAGAATATTATACCTGTTGTAGATCAAGCAATTAAGAAGGCTGGTATAACTTTAGATCAGATTGATGCAATTGCTTTTACAAAAGGTCCTGGACTTTTAGGTTCTTTAGTGGTTGGTACTTCATTTTCAAAAGCATTTTCTTTAGCATTAGATATACCAATGATTGATGTGAATCATATGCATGGACATGTTCTAGCCCACTTTATAGATGATGAAGGAAAAGACAAGCCTAGATTTCCTTTTTTATGTTTAACAGTTTCTGGAGGACATACTCAAATTGTACTAGTAAAAGCGCCTTTGGAAATGGAGGTAATAGGTTCAACTATTGATGATGCAGCAGGTGAAGCTTTTGATAAATCAGCGAAAATATTAGGTTTTCAATACCCTGGCGGACCATTAATTGATAAATATTCAAAAGAAGGAAATCCATTAAAATTTGAATTTGCCAAACCTAAAATGGAAGGATATGATTTTAGTTTTAGCGGATTGAAAACATCAATACTTTATTTTCTTCAAAAGCAAATTAAATTAAATTCAAATTTTGTAGAAGAAAATCTAGCTGATATTTGCGCTTCAATTCAAAAATCAATAATTGATATTTTATTTGTGAAATTAACAAAAGCAGCAAATGATTTAAATATAAATCAAATTGCAATTGCCGGAGGTGTTTCTGCTAATTCGGGTTTACGAAACGAATTGATTAGAATTGGAGAGGTTAAAAAGTGGAAAACTTTTATTCCTAAGTTTGAATTCTGCACTGATAATGCGGCAATGATCGCAATTACCGGAAAGTATATGTTTGAAAATGAGCTTTTTGCAGAACATAGCGTTTCGGCGATGGCTCGAATGAAAATGTGATTAATACATTGTTTAAATCTTTTTAATCATAACTTAATTTTAGTTGTACAAATAATTTTTTTTTCTTAGATTTGTTTTCACAAGAAATTTTTTCACAAGAAAAATCTGAATTAATAATCTTTTTAAACTATATCGTTATGTCAGAAATTACTCAAACTCCGCAAACAATCGAAAAAGAGATGATTGCATCATTGACATTTCACGATCATACACCTATTAAACAGTCTCCTGATTTAATGAGAAGCATAGAGCAGGCTGTTACTTTAGGGAATGGTCATCATAGTAAAGTAACAATTATTTTTCAAGACGATACAGGATTGAAAAGGGTAGATACTACGTTATGGGCAAATGGAGCAAAATTTGTTTGCTTAAAAGGTGGTATTTGGATTCCAATCTCAAGAATTTTAGAAATTAAACTTTAAAATAATATCAAATAAAGAAGCCTGTTTTGCGTTTGCATTACAGGCTTTTTTATTTTTATCTAGTTGATTTTATGAATGATTATTTTAACATAAAAAATCATTAACTTTGAACAAGCATATAACTATGAAGATTTTTATCTTACTACTTTTAATTTTAACGAATGGTTTTATTTTTTCACAAGAAAAAGTAGATTGGTCTGTTCAATACAATAAAAGTGAAAGTAATGTTGATATTATTGCAAATATTGCAAGTGGTTGGCATTTGTATAGTCAACATATTAACACTGAAATCGGTCCAATTCCAACTCAATTTAGTTTTTCAGAGAATAAATATATTGAGTTAATAGGGGAAACAGTTGAAGGAACACCTATTGAAAAATTCGATGAAAATTTTGAAGCAAAACTTGCATTTTTTGAAGGGAAATCGGTTTTTAAGCAAAAAATAAATTTAAAAGCATCCTCAGTTTTAGAATTACGCGTTACTTTTATGGTGTGTAATGATGTTATGTGTTTACCTCCCGTAGAAAAACAATTATCCATTGAATTAAAATAAAATAAAATATGAAAAAAGTAATTCTTAGTCTGTTTGTCTTATTCTTTACCGTTTCATTTTTATCAGCTCAAATTGAGTTGGGTGATTCTAAAGTGAAGTGGAAATTTAGTGTTGACCAAAAAGGAGACGAAGCTGTTATTTCTTGTCAGATATCTGTTGTTGATCATTGGCATGTTGGTCCAACTCATGTTCCAAAAACGAGTTTTACTTTACCTACATTGTTGAACTTTAAAAAATCGTCCAATTTTAAATTATTGGGTGAAATTTTAGAGCCAAAACCTATTTTTAAACATGATGAAGAAATTGGTGAAGATTTAGTTTATCATGAAGGGACAGTTGTTTTAAAACAAAAAATTAAAATATTGTCGACGAAAGATTTTACGATTGATGGACTTTTTTCTTTTCAAACGTGTAACGACGTAAAGTGTTTACCTCCTTTTGATTCAAACTTTTCTTTAAAATTGAAAGGTGTGGTAATTGAAGGTATTAATGAAACTAAAGATTCGGTTAAGGAAACTAAAGCGGTTGTTTCTGATTTAGATGATAATGAAAATATTCCTTCAATTCATAAAGTAATTAATGAAAAAGAGGTAGTTATGGGAGTTGGGCACAAAAAAGAAGATAGATCTATGTGGACTATTTTTATACTCTCATTTATTAGCGGTTTGGCTGCTTTATTAACGCCTTGTGTTTTTCCAATGATTCCTATGACAGTTAGTTATTTTACGAAACAAAGTAAATCCAAAGCACATGGTATTAAAAACGCATTATTATATGGATTGTCAATTATTATTATTTATATCCTTTTAGGTACTGTTGTTACCCGCGTTTTTGGTGCTGAAGTTTTAAATGAAATGTCGACTAACCCAACTTTTAACATTGTTTTCTTTTTAATCTTAGCCATTTTTGCGATTTCCTTTTTGGGTGCTTTTGAAATAAGAATGCCTAATTCTTGGTTAAATAAAGCGGATAAAGCTTCAGATAGAGGAGGTGTAGTTGGAATTTTCTTTATGGCATTAGCATTAGCTTTGGTGTCTTTTTCTTGTACTGGCCCAATTGTTGGAACTCTTTTAGTAGAGGCCGCTTCGATTGGTGGAATAGCACCCTTTGTAGGAATGTTTGGATTTTCAATAGCATTAGCTTTACCATTTGGCTTGTTTGCTGCTTTCCCTGGATGGATGAATACCTTACCTAAATCAGGAGGTTGGTTGAATTCTGTAAAAGTAGTTTTAGGCTTTTTAGAATTGGCTTTAGCTTTTAAGTTCTTATCAAATGCAGATTTAGCTGTTCAAGGACATTTTTTAGAAAGAGAATTATTTTTAGCTATTTGGATTGGTATTTTCGGAGTTTTAGCATTGTATTTATTTGGTTTTATTAAGTTACCTCATGATAGTCCATTGGAAAGATTATCTGTTGGAAGAGCTTTATTTGGAACTTTCGTTTTTATTTTTGTAATCTATATGATTCCAGGTATGTTTGGCGCACCCTTAAAATTAATCAGTGCTTTTCCTCCTCCGTCGAATTATAGTGAATCGCCTTTAGGTTTTGGAGGTAATAAAAATTCAACTAATTCAAACGAAGAAATTA
Source organism: Chryseobacterium gleum (assembly GCA_945902775.1). Taxonomy (GTDB): domain Bacteria; phylum Bacteroidota; class Bacteroidia; order Flavobacteriales_D; family Crocinitomicaceae; genus CAIUKX01. Next base: position 14,352 of record CAMDMY010000019.1, read on the forward strand.
TTGAAGGTACTCACTTAGGTCCTCAAGGTTTAATGGTTTTTGATGATTACGATTTAGCTTATGCTTATGCTCAAAAAGTAGATAAACCTTTATTCGTAGATTTTACAGGACACAACTGTGTTAACTGTCGAAAAATGGAAGAAAGCGTTTGGGGAGAAAAAGGAATTATTGAAAATTTAAGAAATAATGTTGTTATTGTTTCATTGCATGTAGATGAAAGAATCCCTTTGCCAAAAAGTGAACAAAAAGTGGTAGAATTAGTACCTGGAAATAAAAAATTATTAGAAACAACTGGTGATAAATGGATGTATATGGAAATCAGTAAATACAAGGCGGCATCTCAACCTTTTTATGTGATGTTAGGTCCTGATGGTAAAGATTTACCTATTGGTTCAGCAGATTATGAACACCATAGTAATCCTAAAGATTTTAAAAAATGGATTGATAAAGGTTTGGAGTTGTACAAGAAATAAGTTAGATATCAATTGTATCCATCTAAAACTAGTACAATTTGTAAAGGTTTGAAATTGAATAAGAAGACGACACAATAAGAAATGAACGATTTTCTGCAAACTCCAATCGAATTTTTAAAAGGTGTTGGTCCTCAAAGGGCGCAGCTTTTGAAAAAAGAATTGGGAATTGTTTCAGTGGATGATTTAGTGAATTATTTCCCATTTCGATATGTAGATCGTTCTCAGTATCATACAATTTCAGAATTGCCAACATTGGATGGCCCAGCTCAGCTAAAAGGAATGATTGTTCAGGTTTCAGAACGACAAGTTGGGAAGCAAACACGGTTAATCGCTAAATTTCAAGATAGAACGGGGATTATTGAATTGGTTTGGTTTCAAGGAGGAAAGTGGATTAAACCATTATTGAAATTAAATACTGAATTTCAAGTTTATGGTAAGGCAAAGTTTTTCGGTTCTAATTTTACCATCCCACATCCTGAAATAATAGAATTCGAAAAAGTAAAATCAGAAAAAGGACTTCAAGCTGTTTATTCAAGTACTGAAAAATTGAATATGAATGGTTTAAGTTCTAAAGGAATAGCTAGAATCACAGCACAATTAGTAGAGGTTATTAAAGGGAAAATTCAAGAAACTCTACCTCAATCGATGGTGAATGAATTAAGGTTGATGTCTCGAGAAGCATCTTTAATCCAAATTCATTTTCCAACTGATGACGCGAGAGTAGCTTCAGCTCGAATACGTTTAAAATTTGAAGAATTATTTTTTCTTCAGTTAGAAATGTTGATGCGGAAACAAATCAGTATTCGTAAAACGGGTGGACATATATTTCCAGAAGTAGGATTTGCATTTACAGAGTTTTACGAAAACCATTTGCCTTTTGAATTAACAGGAGCTCAAAAAAGAGTTCTCAAAGAAATTAGAAAAGATTTCATGACAGGACATCACATGAATCGTTTATTACAGGGAGATGTAGGAAGTGGTAAGACACTTGTAGCCTTGTTAACGATATTGATGGGGATTGGAAATGGTTTTCAAGGAGCATTAATGGCTCCAACAGAAATTTTAGCGACTCAACATTTTGTTACTTTATCCGATATGTTGAAAAACATGGATATTAAGCTCGAACTATTAACCGGTTCTGTTGGGAAGAAAGATAGACGAAGAATTCATGAAGGGCTAGAATCGGGCGAAACACATATTTTAGTTGGGACACATGCTTTGTTAGAAGATGTAGTTCAATTTAAAAATTTAGGAATCGTTGTTATAGATGAGCAACACCGTTTTGGAGTAGCACAGAGAGCTAGGATGTGGAAGAAAAACACAATTCCACCTCATGTTTTAGTTATGACAGCAACACCTATTCCAAGAACACTTGCAATGACATTTTATGGAGATTTAGATGTATCTGTAATAGATGAATTACCACCAGGTAGAAAGTTAATTGAAACTTCACACCGCTTTGAAACTAATCGTTTGACCGTTTTCGGTTTTATGAAATCCGAGATTGCAAAAGGGAGACAAATTTATGTTGTGTATCCTTTAATAAAAGAGTCAGAAACATTGGATTACAATAATTTAATGGATGGTTATGAGGCAATATCAAGAACTTTTCCATTGCCCGATTATCGTGTGAGTATTGTTCACGGTCAAATGAAAGCAGCCGATAAAGAATTTGAAATGCAACGATTTGTGAAAGGAGAAACACAAATTATGGTAGCAACAACGGTGATTGAAGTTGGTGTGAATGTACCGAATGCATCCGTAATGATTATTGAAAGTTCGGAGCGATTTGGATTGTCACAATTACACCAGTTAAGAGGTAGAGTAGGGCGAGGAGCTGAGCAATCCTATTGTATTTTAATGACAGGAATAAAGCTTTCAAAAGAATCGAAGAAACGATTAGAAACAATGGTTAGAACAAACGATGGTTTTGAAATTGCAGAAGTTGATTTAGAATTAAGAGGTCCTGGAGATATTATGGGAACGCAACAAAGCGGTGAATTAGATTTGAAAATTGCCGATTTAGCCAAAGACGGACAAATAGTAGTTTTAGCCAGAGATAGTGCACGAAAAATTTTGGAAGAAGACCCATTTTTAGAGCAACCAAATCATTCTTTAATTCGAGAAAAATTACGTAAAATAATGATGTCTAAACCGAATTGGAGTTCTATATCTTAATTATAACTCAACAACAAGTTCCAAAATTTCATCTTTATCTTGAAAAGTTTTATTCGGTTTCTTTTCGAAAATTCCAAACATAGTTGAACCGCTTCCTGACATAGCAGCATAAATAGCTCCTTCAGAATACAGATTTTCTTTCAATTGATTTAATTCAGGGTAAATAGCAAAAACTGTTTTTTCGAAATCATTTGTTAATTCATTTTTCCAAGTTGAAATAGGTTGAGAAATAATTTCAGCAACTGTTTTAGTAGATGTTGAAAATTGAGCGCCTGCATACGCCTCTTTTGTTCCAACATGTAGTCCTATATTGATGATTTTTAAAAAGTAACCTTTTAAATCAAGCTCAATAGGAGAAAGTATTTCACCTCTACCTTTAGCAACTTGAGAAGTATTTTTTACAAAAAAAGGACAGTCGCTACCTAATCTACTAGCTAATTCTTCTAGTATTGAATCTGAAAGATTTAAATTGAAAAGTGAATTTATCCCTATTAATATAGATGCAGCATCTGAAGACCCACCTCCAAGTCCACCACCCATTGGAATAATCTTTTTTAAATGAACAAAAATTGGAGGAATTTGATATTCTTCCTTCATTAATTCATATGCTTTAACACATAAGTTGGACGACGTTTCACCAGGTATTGGAATTCCTGATTGTTTAAATTTAAATGAGTCAGCAGGTAAAATCTCCAAAATATCTGTAAAAGGAATCGGAGTCATTACAGTTTCCAATTCATGAAAACCATCTTCACGTTTAAATAAAATGTGAAGTCCTAAATTTATTTTTGCAGAAGGAAATAAAATCATAAAACAAATATAGGAAGTTGTTAATTAAAATAAGCGTTTTCGCTGAAAATCTACTTTTATCTTTTTATTATTTTTTTAATAGACTATAAGATACAAGACTAAAAGAAAAACGACTTATTCAAACTGCTGATATAAATAAGTCTTACTATCTTGAGTCTTTAAGTCTTTAAGTCTTTAAGTCTTTAAGTCTTTAAGTCTTGAATCTTGAATCTTAAATCTAATGTCTCATGTCTAACAATCTATCGTCTCACCAAATCGTTAACAAATAATTTGAACTGTTGAAAAAGAAGCAAACTTTTATTAGTAACTTTACGCTTTCAAAAAAGAAAATAAATGGCAACATATTTAGACTTCGAAGAACCGATTAAAGCTTTAGAAGAACAAATCGAGCAAACAAAAGAGATTGGCGAAAGTGCTGATCTTGACATGACTGATAAAGTTAAAGAATTAGAAGATAAGTTAATAAAGGTAACAAAGGATATTTTTTCGGGGTTAACTCCTTGGCAACGTGTTCAACTTTCTCGACACCCAGATAGACCATATACATTAGCTTATATTGACGCAATTACAAACGGAAATTTCCAAGAATTACATGGAGATAGAACAGTAAAAGATGATAAAGCCATGATTGGTGGTTTTGGATCTATAGATGGTCGTTCAGTTATGTTTATTGGTCAGCAAAAAGGAATCAATACTAAAATGCGTCAATACCGTAATTTTGGTATGCCTAATCCAGAAGGATATAGAAAAGCTTTGCGTTTAATGAAATTGGCAGAGAAATTTAATAAGCCGATCGTTACAATTATTGATACACCAGGAGCTTTTCCAGGACTAGAAGCTGAAGAGCGTGGTCAAGGTGAAGCAATTGCAAGAAACATCTATGAAATGATGCGTTTGAAAGTTCCTGTAATTTGTATTATTATAGGTGAAGGAGCTTCAGGTGGTGCATTAGGAATTGGAGTTGGAGATAAAGTGGTGATGTTAGAAAATACTTGGTATTCAGTAATTTCTCCTGAATCTTGTTCGTCTATTTTATGGAGATCATGGGATTACAAAGAAAGAGCAGCAGACGCTTTAAAATTGACTTCTGTGGATATGAAACGTTTGAAATTAGTTGATGATGTAATCAAAGAACCATTAAGTGGTGCGCACCGTCATCAAAAAGAAATGTTTGCTACAGTTAAAAAATCGATTGTGAAATATTTGAAAGAATTAGACACAATTGAACCAGAGCAAAGAATAAACGACCGTATTGAGAAATTTTGCTCAATGGGAGTTTGGAAATAATTTAAATTACAAATTACAGATTACAAATTACAGATTGAAAAATTACAAATTCAACAACCGGTGTTCCAGCATCGGTTGTTTTAGTTTTAGAGAAATAAATTAGTAATAAGGAGTTACATTTAGATAAAAATTAAACAAATGAGATCAATTATTGAAGCAGCATGGCAAAACCGTGAATTATTAAAACAACAAGATACAATTGACGCAATTAATCATGTAATTGAAGAGATCGATAAGGGAATTTTAAGAGTTGCTGAACCAACAGATAACGGTGAATGGATTGTTAACGAGTGGGTTAAGAAAGCCGTTGTTATGTACTTTCCAATACGACAAATGGAAACAATTGAAGTTGGACCGTTTGAGTTTCATGATAAAATGGCACTTAAAACAAACTATAAAGAGTTAGGTGTAAGAGTTGTGCCTCCAGCAGTTGCTCGCTATGGTGCTTTTATAGCATCTGGAGTAATATTAATGCCTTCTTATGTAAATATTGGAGCTTATGTTGATGCTGGTACAATGGTTGATACTTGGGCTACAGTTGGATCTTGTGCTCAAATTGGTAAAAATGTTCATCTAAGTGGAGGAGTTGGTATTGGAGGAGTTTTAGAACCTTTACAAGCTGCGCCAGTTGTTATTGAAGATGGAGCTTTTATAGGTTCTAGATGTATTGTAGTTGAAGGAGTTAGAGTAGGGAAGGAAGCTGTTTTAGGGGCAAATGTTGTTTTAACAAAATCAACTAAAATTATTGATGTTTCAGGCACTTCTCCAGTCGAGCATATTGGTTATGTTCCTGAAAGAAGCGTAGTTATTCCAGGATCATATACAAAGAAATTTCCAGCGGGTGATTTTCAAGTTCCATGTGCTTTAATTATTGGGAAAAGAAAAGCTTCAACCGATTTAAAAACTTCGTTGAACGATGCTTTAAGAGAGCACAATGTAGCAGTTTAATCGATGAAATGTAAAAAAAATAATAGTCTATTTAAATTAATTATCTAATTTTGGCATATAATTTTAAAAAAATAAATAATGAAAAAACTAATTTTACCATTGATAGCTTTAACGATGATGTTAGCTCCAACTAAGTCAAATGCTCAAGCAATTGGGGAAGGAAAAATCATCGTAGATGGTTATTATGGATTTGGGAATCTTTATAACGCTGTTTTCGAATCTTTAGCAAGTTCTTCAGGTTTAAATATAACGAATAAGTTTATGGGACCTTTAGGAGTTAGAGGTGAGTATTTGATAAGTGATAAAGTAGGTTTTGGATTAGACTTAGGATACTCTTCTGCTTCTATGAATTATGATGAAACGATTTCTTCGAATATTTATGACATTAATGGTATACTTACAAATTCCACAACTAATACATATAATTATAGTGTTAAGTCATCTAAAATTGGAGCTATGGTTACTTTTAATTATCACTTTGTCGAAAGCGATAAATTTGATGCATATTTCGTTACAGGTTTAGGATATGGAAATAGAACTACAACTTATACGTCTACAAATAAAGATTACATTGTCCCATCATCAACAAGTTCATTATTTCCTGTAGCTGCAAGAATAGGAGTTGGAATGAGATATTTTTTCACAGAAAACATTGGTGCTAATTTAGGTTTAGGATTAGGCCAAGGTGGATTAGTGAATATTGGTATTACTGCAAAATTCTAAAAAAATATTTTAATTTTTAGAGAAAGGGATGTAGATTAGTGCATCCCTTTTTTTGTCTAAAATAATTTGTAAGATATTGAAGCTGAAAACAAAGCGCCTCCTAGTCCTAGTTCTATTCCACCAGCAATTCTTGAATTAAAATAGTAATTTACTCCGCAAAAGATTCTTAATGAAATGGGAAATGTTTTGTTTTGACTTGAAGTAAAATTAGTTGTGCTATCTTGTGTTTGTGTTTGAGTTGGTGTAATTGCTATACCGTTTTCTAATTGTTTGTATTTTCGAGAATTTGATCCAAAACCAAATCCTGAATACCAATCTAAATTAGGATTAGAAGAATCAAAATGATAATTATACCTAAATTGAAAACGCAAACGTTTCATTTCTTTTTGTACTTCGGTATATTCTGTTAACCATTTATCGCTATTTCCATCATAAGTTGATGTTTCTCTTGTGAAATTTAATTTGTAAGAATTGTAAAGTATATCAAAACCTATCCCAGTATTATTAGATACTAAAAATTCTGCTCTGATTCCTATAGGTCCTATTGTTTTGTATTTTGCATTTAAACCATTCAGTTCTGAATTTGGTAACATTAAAAATCCAAAATTTGGAAATCCAAAATATGGAGTAATTATTTTATTTCTTTCAAAATGAGTTTGTGAAAAAACTGTTTGCTTTGAAAAGGAATAGAATAATAAGAAAATAAGAAAGGATGCTCTTTTCATTTTAATAGATAAAAAAAAAGCAGGAGATAATTTCTCCTGCTTTTGATATAAAAAATTACGATTAAGCTTCTTGAAATTTAATTAAATTTAATGCTGAACCAGCTTTATACCAATCAATTTGTTGATCGTTATAAGTATGATTTAATTTGATTGTTTCTACAGCACCATTTTCATGTGTTAACTCTAAGGTTAATTGTTTTCCTGGAGCGATTGAACTTAAATCAATAAGACTTAGGGTATCATTTTCAAGAATTTTAGCATAATCAGCTTCGTTAGCGAAAGTTAATCCTAAAATACCTTGTTTTTTCAAGTTTGTTTCGTGAATACGAGCGAAAGATTTTACAATAATCGCTTTTACACCTAAATGACGAGGTTCCATAGCTGCATGCTCTCTTGAAGAACCTTCACCATAATTATGATCTCCAACTACGAATGTTGGAACTCCAGCAGCTTTGTAAGCTCTTTGAACAGCAGGAACTTCACCATATTCACCCGTTAATTGATTTTTAACACTGTTCGCTTTACCATTGAAAGCATTTTCAGCACCAATTAACATATTGTTTGAAATATTATCTAAATGCCCTCTGTAACGTAACCAAGGTCCAGCCATAGAAATATGGTCAGTTGTACATTTTCCTGCAGCTTTGATTAATAATTTAGCTCCAGTTAAATCTTTACCATCCCAAGGTTCGAAAGACTCTAATAATTGCAAACGACTAGAGTCTTCAGCTACAGCTATAACAACACTTGAACCATCCTCAGCAGGTGCTTGGTAACCAGAATCTTCAACATCAAAACCTCTTGGAGGTAATTCCCATCCTGTTGGTGCGTCGAATTTTACTTGTTCACCTTTATTATTAGTTAAAGTGTCTGTTAAAGGGTTAAATCCTAAGTCACCAGCGATTGCAATTGCTGCAACGATTTCTGGAGAAGCTACAAACGCATGCGTGTTTGGATTTCCATCAGCTCTTTTAGAGAAATTACGGTTGAAAGAGTGGATAATTGTATTTTTCTCACCTTTTTCAGCACCAGCTCTATCCCATTGACCAATACAAGGACCACAAGCATTTGTAAATACTTTCGTTCCAATTTTTTCGAAAGTATCAATGATACCATCTCTCTGAATTGTATATCTAACTTGCTCTGAACCTGGATTGATTCCGAATTCAGCTTTAGGAGTTAATCCTTTTTCGACAGCTTGTTTAGCGATTGAAGCAGCTCTAGACATATCTTCATAAGAAGAATTTGTACATGAACCAATTAGTCCCCATTCTACTTTCATTGGCCATTCATTTGCAGTAGCTTCCGCTTTCATTTTAGAAATAGAAGTTCCTCTATCAGGAGTAAATGGTCCATTAATTTGTGGTTCTAATTCAGATAAGTTAATTTCAATTACTTGATCAAAATAAGCTTCTGGATTTGCATAAACTTCAGCATCACCTGTTAAATGTTCAGCAATCGCATCTGCAGCATCAACAACTTCTTGACGTCCAGTTGCTGTTAAATATCTTCTCATTGAATCATCGTAGCCAAAAGTTGAAGTTGTAGCTCCAATTTCAGCACCCATGTTACAAATTGTTCCTTTTCCAGTAGCAGATAATGAAATAGCTCCCTCACCAAAGTATTCAACGATTGCTCCAGTTCCACCTTTTACAGTTAAAATATCAGCAACTTTAAGAATAACATCTTTAGCAGAAGTCCAACCACTTAAAGTACCAGTTAATTTAATACCGATTAATTTAGGGAATTTTAACTCCCAAGCCATACCTGCCATAACATCTACAGCATCAGCACCACCAACTCCAATAGCAACCATTCCTAAACCGCCAGCGTTTACTGTATGAGAATCAGTTCCAATCATCATTCCACCAGGAAATGCATAGTTTTCTAAAACTACTTGGTGAATAATACCAGCCCCTGGTTTCCAGAATCCAATACCATATTTATTTGAGATTGAAGATAAGAAGTTAAATACTTCGTTGTTTTGATTGATAGAATCTTGTAAATCTTTTGTAGCACCTACTTTAGCTTGGATTAAGTGATCCGCATGAACAGTTGAAGGAACAGCAACTTTCGGTTTACCAGCTTGCATAAATTGTAACAATGCCATTTGAGCTGTAGCATCTTGCATTGCTACACGGTCTGGAGCGAAATCAACATATGAATTTCCTCTTTCAAAATTTTCAGTTGCATTCCCATCCCAAAGGTGAGTATAAAGAATTTTTTCTGTCAACGTTAAAGGTTTGCCAACTATTTTACGAGCAGCTTCTACACGCTCAGGAAATAAGGTGTAAACCTTCTTAATCATATCTAAATCGAATGCCATAATTTGTGTTATTTTAAGATCTATACTAATGTGCGACGCGAAAATAAGCAATTTGAGTTAATTCTCTTTGTGTTTTTTACAAAAGTTTTTTGATTTTTACAATCAATACTTCAGAGGTTTATGATTGGTTCGATCAAAGCGATTTTGTTTTCAATCGACCTATTCTATTTTTTTGATAAATTAACTTGTTTATCATTCTCATTTTAGATAGAAATTGGGCAAAATGAGTGGTTTTTTTATTTTCAATCAATGATAGTTACCGTTTAAAATAAAATATTCATTTGTTTTAGGTTAATTAATTACATTTAAAAAAAACTTTAAATACTATGAATTTTAAAACTACACTATTGTCTTTAATGGCCTTTTTTGTACCATTCTTATTTTTTGCTCAGAATAAAGAATTTTCATGTTCTTCTGTGAAAATTAAAAATAAGAACATGAAAAGTAACACACTTTCTATAGCGCAGATTGCCGAAACTGAAAAGTACGATGTTCACTTTTACGATTTAGATTTAAATATGACGAATACTTCTACTACTCTTTCAGGAACGGTAGAGATTCATGGAACGGCCAGAGAAGAATTAGATTCTGTTTGGTTGGAATTATTTGAAACTTTTACAATTTCTGAAATTAAATTTAATGGAACTCCGGTTAATTATAAAAGAAGTTTATCTGTAATAAAAGTCCCTGTTAACATTTCAATGAATGATTCTTTTGTAATTTCTATTTCATATAATGGAACACCTCCCGATGGTTCCACAAATCCATTAGGCGGTTCTGGCATGACCAATGATAACTCACCATCTTGGGGAAATCAGGTTACTTGGTCTTTAAGCGAACCTTTTTCAGCATTCGAATGGTTTCCATGCAAACAATCATTAACAGACAAGGCGGATAGTGTTTTTGTTTCGATTACTGTGCCTTCATCATGCAAAGCTGGTTCAAATGGCGTATTGGTTCAAGTTTTGGATTTAGGAAATGGATTTAAAAAGTTTAGTTGGGAGCACAGATATCCAATTGATTACTATCTTATTTCTGTTTCTGTAGCTGAATATATAGAATATACCGTTTATGCAAATCCTATCGGGACAACTAATCCAATCCCCATTCAAAATTTCATTTATAATAATCCTGCTACTTTACCAAAATTTAAGAAAGACATCGATGAGACGGTTGATTTTATTGAATATTTTTCTGATATTTTTGGATTGTATCCATTTCATAAAGAGAAATATGGTCATTGTATGGCGCCGCTGAGCGGGGGGATGGAGCATCAAACAATGACTACACAAGGATTCTTCAATAATACTTTGACAGCTCATGAGTTAGCGCATCAGTGGTGGGGAAATCATGTTACTTGTAAGTCATGGTCAGATATTTGGGTGAATGAAGGCTTTGCTTCTTATGCAGAGTATTTGATGTTGGAAGAACTCTATCCAGGAGATGAACTTGTGGATATGCTTGATCGTCACAATACTATAATGTCCCAGTTGGGGGGGAGTATTTGGGTAGAAGATAGTTTAGATGGTGACCGAATTTTCAGTTCTAGACTCACCTATGATAAAGGAGCAGCTTTTGTTCATACCTTAAGATATTTAATTAACAATGATGAACTTTTTTTTACTTCGTTAAAGAATTTTCAATCTAGTTTTACTTTTTCGACTGCTTTAGGAGTAGATGTGCAAGAAGTAATGGAAAATGTATCAGGTTTAGATTTGAGTGAAGCTTTTGAACAATGGTATTTCGGAGAAGGTTATCCTACCTATTCAGCAAAATGGAATGTAGTTGGGAATGATTTATTGGTAAATATTTCACACAATGGATCGATGCCGAGTAGAACGCCTCTATTTACAAATGATCTGGATGTTCGATTTAAAAGAGCAGGCTTAAGTGATACAACTATTCGATTTTCAATTACTTCAAACGATGAAAATTTTAAAATTGAAGGTTTAAATACTGTTACAAGTTTAAGTTCAATCGATCCAAATAATTGGATTATAAACAAAGTTGGATTTATACAACGCGACTTGAGTCTGAAAATAGATGAATTGAAAAAAGAGGATAATCAAATTAGTATTTCGTTGTATCCGAATCCAACAATGGATTTTATTGAAGTTAAATCCAGTAAAATGGAAGTGTTTTATTTGAAGATTACAGACACTACAGGTAAATTGTGTTTTTCTAAATCGGTCAAGACAGGTGAGAAAATTGATATTTCCGAATTTCATTCTGGATTATACATGTTTCAAATTGAGTCGGAAAATGGAGAACAGATTACGAGAAAAATTGTAAGAAAATAGTTGTTTAGATGCTCATAGACACAAGACCGCTATCGCTCATAGACATAAGACCGCTTCGCTCAAAGACTGATGAGTTTTGGTGTTGCATATAAGTCTAATGTCTACTGTCTAAAAATCTAATGTCTAAAAAGATACTAGACCGCTATCGCTCATAGACATAAGACCGCTGCGCTCAAAGACTGATGAGTTAGAGTTTGATTTAAAGATAGAAAGACAAAAAAAATAAGACTGATGAGTTTTGGTATTGCATAAAGTCTAATGTCTAAAAAGATACAAGACCGCTATCGCTCATAGACATAAGACCGCTTCGCTCAAAGACTGATGAGTTTTGGTGTTGTAAAAAAGTCTAATGTCTACTGTCTAAAAATCTAATGTCTTTTAGTCTTGAATCAAATGTCTTTCAGTCTTGAATCTAATTTTTTAAAATAAATCCAACGAAAATAAGGATTGTAAGAAAAATTCTCTATCTTTGCACTCTTAAAAATTATCAATTAATTAATAATACTTATGAATTCTTACGAAACTGTTTTCATTTTAACTCCCGTTTTGTCTGACGATCAGACAAAGGAAGCAGTGCAAAAATTCGAAGCTGAAGTTAACTCATTAGGTGGAAAAGTTAAGCACACAGAACATTGGGGATTACGTAAATTAGCGTATCCAATCCAAAAAAAATCAACTGGATTCTACTTCTTGTTAGAATTTGAAGGTGAAGGAAACATCGTTGCCGATTTAGAACTTACTTTCAAACGTGACGAACGTGTAATGCGTTTCTTAACAACAAGAATGGATAAAGATCACTTAGAATACTCTGTTAAACGTAGAGCGAAAATGGGTGATAAAAAATCAGCTTCAGTTGAAGCTTAATATTAACATTTAAAACAAAGCACAATGGCTCAAAATGATGTTCGTTATTTGACTCCTATCGCGATAGAGATCAGAAAAGATAAATACTGCCGTTTCAAAAAAAGCGGAATTAAATTCATCGATTACAAAGATGGAAGCTACTTATTAAAGTTAATTAACGAACAAGGTAAAATTTTACCTCGTCGTTTAACTGGAACTTCTGCGAAATATCAGAAAAGAGTAGGTCAAGCAGTGAAACGTGCTCGTCACATTGCTATCCTTCCTTACGTTGCAGATATGTTGAAATAAGACGATTGTTAAACAGGAAAAATATTTAAAAAAATGGAAGTAATTCTTAAAAAAAACGTAGACAAACTTGGTTACAAGGATGAAGTAGTTACGGTAAAACCTGGTTACGGTCGTAATTTCTTAATCCCTCAAGGATATGCTTTATTAGCTACATCATCTGCTATAAAAGCGCATACAGAAACTATGAAACAACGTGCTCACAAAGAAACTAAGATTTTAGCTGAAGCGGAAGCATTAGCTGCTAAATTGGTTGATGTAACGTTAACTATCGGTACTAAAGCTGGTGAAAATGGTAAAATCTTTGGATCTGTTAATACAGTTCAAATTTCTGAAGCATTGAAAGCATTAGGTTTTGATATAGATCGTAAATCTTTAAAAATCAAAAATGAGCCAATCAAAGAAGTTGGTTCTTATGAAGTTGAGGCTAACCTTCACAAAGGGGTTAAACCAACTTTCAAATTTGATGTTGTAGGTGAGTAATCATCTTTAAAATTATATTTAAATGCCTGCTTTTATAAGCGGGCATTTTTTTTGTTTTAACTTTACTTAATTCGTTTTATTATGTATCTGAATTACACAATGTTTTAGAGTTTTGAATCAAAATAGTTATCTTTACTAAATGAAATATCTAGAGTTGCTACTTGTCTGTTTCTTGTTTTTTTCTTGTTCATCTAATGAAGATAGTATTGAAGTTGATAATCAAGATTCCGAAATAAGGTATGCGAAAAATTTAGAAATTCGTCACAAAGGAAATGATATACTAATACATATATTAAGTCCTGAAAATCAAAAAATTGAAAAAAGATATTTTCTTCGAAAGAACCAAAAATCAATAACTCCTAAAGGTTATACTTTATTAAATCAACCTATAAAATCAATTGTTGCTTTGTCAAGTACTCAAATAGGGATGCTTCAAAAATTGAAATCAACTTCTTTAGTTGTAGGTATTTCTAATCATTTATATGTGCATGATCCAGTTATATTAACTAAATATAATGAGGGTAAAGTTATCGAAATGGGTGATGAGAGTTCTATTCCTGTTGAATCTATAATTGCCTCAAAAGCTCAAGTGTTAATGTATAGCGGTTTCGGGAAATCATTTCCGCATGAAGACCAATTGGAAAAATTTGGAACGAATTGTATTGTAAATTACGATTGGAAGGAAGTTCATCCATTAGGAAAAGCGGAATGGATTAAATTATTTGGTTGCCTTGTTGGTAAAGAGAAAGAAGCAAATTTGTATTTCAAAAAAATTGAAAACGAATACAAAAAATTGAAGAAATTGGCTTTGAAAGCTCGAACAAAAGCATCTGTTTTTAGTGGGAATCTATTAGGGGATGTATGGTTTTCTCCAGCTGGTGAAAGTTACAATGCAATTTTATTTAAAGATGCGCAAAGTGAGTATGTATATGAAAATTCTAAAGGAACTGGAAGTATAGAAAAAAGCTTTGAGCAAACATTAGTAGACAATAAATCAACAGATTATTGGTTTAATCCAGGAGTGGTATCTAAAAAGGAGTTACTTGAATTTCAACCAAAGTTTATTCATTTTAAAGCGGTTAAATTGAATAAAGTATTTAGTTATTCTTATTCTGGAAATGAGTTTTGGGAAAGAAGTTGCATAGAGCCCCACCATGTTTTGTCTGATTTAATCCAAATTTTACATCCAGAACTAGGTATCAAAAAGAAATACTATTTTTATAGAAAATTAAATTGAAGTGAGTAGTAAAAATAAAATTCTTTTTTTTAGCTTATTTTTATTATTACCGATTGTTTCGATCGTACATCTTTTTGTGGGTGAAATAAATCTTACTTTTTCTGATTTTTACAATTCACTTTTCAAATTTAAAAGTTCGAATACAAATCACATCATTTTTCAAGAATTTAGAATACCCCGTTTGATAATGGGTATTATTGCTGGAAGTGGATTATCAATTGCAGGTTTGCTAATGCAGACAATGTTTAATAATCCTCTGGCAGGACCATATGTTTTAGGAATTAATTCGGGTTCAAGTTTATTTGTTGCTTTTAGTATAATGACTGGAATTCCATTTTTAACTTCCGATATAGGGACAATTTCAAGTGCTTTAATAGGCGCATTTATATTTGGGTTAATCATTTTATCTTTTTCCTTTGTTGTTCGATCTCATGTTTCATTATTATTGATTGGTATTATGTTAGGTAGTTTTACAAGTGCTTTTGTTTCTATTCTTCAATCAATGAGTGATGCTAGTCAGTTGAAATTATTTACAATGTGGGCGATGGGATCACTTCAGCAAGTAGAAATGGCTCAAATTCCATTAATACTTACATTTTTTATAATTGGGGTAATTGCAAGTTTATTTGTGATTAAGCCTTTAAACGCATTGATATTAGGAGAGACTCAAGCGTTGATGCTAGGAATTCATATTAAATATATTCGCTTAGTTTTAATTATAATTACAGCAATTTTGACAGGAGTCATAACTGCATATTGTGGACCAATAGCGTTTGTTGGACTAGCTGTCCCGAATTTAGTAAAACTGTTATTTAAAACTCAATCACATGGTGTATTGTTATTTGGTTGTTTTTTAATCGGTAGTTTGTTTTTATTGCTTTGTGATATTTCAGTTCAGTTGTTAGAAAGCACAGTCCATATACCAATAAATGCTTTGACTTCAATAATAGGTGCTCCGTTTGTTATTGTAATTGTATTAAAAAGATTAGCATGATAAGTTTAAAGGAGTTAGCTATAGGTTATAAAACGACCTTATTTTCTATTGAGAATATTCTTTTAAAGAAAGGAGAAGTATATGCTCTAATCGGTTCTAATGGGGCAGGTAAAACGACCTTATTACAATCTATAATTGGAGTTGTTTCACCATTGAAAGGTTTGGTTGAAATTAATAATAGGTCTATTTCTACTTTTGATCGGATGGAAAAAGCTAAAACAATTTCTTTTGTAGGTTCTAAGTTTGATGGCGTTGATTTTCTGAGGGTTAGAGAGTATGTAAATCTAGGCCGCTCACCATACACAAATGCTTTTGGTAGATTAGTTGATAAAGATTATTTAATTGTATCTGAAGCAATTAAATTGCTTCAGATTGAATATTTGGAACCTAAATTTACTACTGAGTTAAGTGATGGAGAACGTCAATTAACGGCTATAGCTAGAGCAATTGCTCAGCAAACAGGTATTATTATTTTGGATGAGCCAACTGCTTTTTTAGATTACGCAAATCGAAAGAAAGTAATGGTTTTGATGAAAAAAATAGCTACAGAACTAAATAAATGCATTATTGTTTCTTCACATGATTTAGAATTGTGTTTAGAATCGGAGGTAGAGCTATTGGTTGTCAATAAAGAGTTGAAAAAATTAGAATTACACCATTCTAATACAATCACGAAAGAACATTTGATTGAAATTGGGTTTTGATATGAAGTTTTAATTACTAACTTTGAACAACTTAATTTTTATACATCATGAATTTACCTTTTATTATTATCATTTTAGTTGTACTAATTTTAGTTGCATCTTTTATAACAGTCAACCAAGGAACGATTGCAGTTATGACTATTTTTGGGAAGTATAGTCGAATATTAAGTCCTGGATTAAGTTTGCGAATTCCATTAATTGAAAAAGTTGAAAAACGTGTTTCAATACAAAATCGCGCTTTAGAGATGGAGTTTCAGGCAATTACTCAAGATCAAGCAAATGTGTATTTTAAAGCGATGTTGGTTTATTCGGTTTTAAATGCAAATGAAGACACAATTAAAAATGTCGCTTTTAAATTTGTAAATGATCAGAATTTTAGTCAAGCATTAATACGTACGATTGAAGGTTCTGTTCGTGGTTTTGTTGCAACTAAAAAACAAGCAGAAATTTTATTATTGAGAAGTGAAATTGTAAATGATGTAAAAGAAACCATAGACAATACTTTAGAAAGTTGGGGGTTTCATTTGATTGATTTACAGTTGAATGACATTACTTTTGACGAAGAAATTACGACTTCAATGGCAAAAGTTGTTGCTTCTAATAATTTAAAAGCTGCTGCTGAAAATGAAGGTCAAGCTTTATTAATTACCAGAACTAAAGCAGCGGAAGCGGAAGGGAATAGTATTAAGATTGCAGCAACTGCAGAACGTGAAGCTTCTCAATTAAAAGGTCAAGGTATTGCTTTGTTTCGTGAAGAAGTAGCTAAAGGAATGAGTGAAGCGGCAATTAAAATGCGTGAAGCTAATTTAGATACATCTTTGATTTTGTTTTCAATGTGGACTGAATCTGTTAAAGAATTTGCTGAAAAAGGAAAAGGAAATGTTATTTTCTTAGACGGTTCAACAGATGGAATGCAAAATACAATGCATAAAATTATGGCCATGGATCAATTGAAAACAATTGAGAAAAGTAAAAAAGATTAAAACTATAACGAAATCTGGAGGGCGAGGTTTATTACCCCGCCCAATTTTCTCTATCTAAACTTCTAAATTGAATTGCTTCAGCTAAGTGCATCGCTTCAATTTCGTCAGATTTTTCAAGATCAGCTATGGTTCGTGCTACTTTTAATATTCTATCATAAGCTCTTGCAGATAAACCTAATCTATCCATTGCGTTTCGTAATATTATTCCACCGGCTTCATTGATTTTACAAAATTTTTGAATGTCTTTACTTTCCATTTGAGCATTACAATGAATCCCTTTTTTTGATTCATACCTTTTTTCTTGAATAAGTCTTGTTTCAATTACTCTTTTTCTAATTTCTGAACTCCCTTCTCCTGGCTGATGATTTGCTAATTCATCATAACTTACTGGAGTGACTTCAACATGTAAATCAATTCTATCTAGAAGTGGTCCAGAGATACGATTTAAATATTTCTGAACAATTCCTGGCCCACAAACACATTCTTTATCAGGATGGTTATAATACCCACACGGACAAGGATTCATAGCTGCAATTAACATAAAACCTGCAGGGAATTCGACTGAAAATCTAGCTCTAGAAATGGTAACGTTTCTATCTTCAAGAGGTTGTCGCATAACTTCTAAAACAGTTCGCTTGTATTCTGGTAATTCATCTAAAAATAAAACTCCATTGTGAGCTAATGAAATTTCACCTGGTTGAGGATAACTTCCTCCACCGACCAAAGCAACATCTGAAATTGTGTGGTGCGGTTTTCTAAAAGGACGTTGAGTTATTAGTCCCACATCTTTTCCTGTTTTTCCTGCGACACTATGAATTTTAGTTGTTTCTAAAGATTCTTCAAGCGTCATGGGTGGTAAAACTGTAGGCAATCTTTTGGCTAACATTGATTTACCTGATCCAGGAGGGCCGACTAGAATTACATTATGTCCGCCTGAAGCCGCTATTTCAAATGCTCTTTTTATATTTTGTTGACCTTTAACATCTTTGAAATCAACGTCGAATTCGTTTAATTTTTGTTTAAATTCTTTTTCAATATCAACGAATGTAGGAGAAACATCGGTTTTATGATTTAAAAAGTTGACAACTTCTTTTAAGGAAGTCATTCCGTAAATGGATAATCCTTCAACTACAGCCGCTTCTATGGCATTTTCTTTAGGTAAAATAATTCCCTTAAATCCTTCTTTTTTAGCCTGAATAGCAATGGGTAAAATACCTTTTAAAGGATTTAGTGTTCCGTCTAAAGAAAGTTCTCCAAGAATGATATAATCTTCCAGTCTATCTATTAATACTTGTTCACTTGCTGCTAAAATCCCGATAGCGATAGGTAAATCGAAAGTTGATCCTTCTTTTCGAATATCAGCAGGGGCCATGTTGACGGTGATTTCTTTTCCTGGAAATTTTAACTCATTGTTTTTGAAAGCTGCTTTAATTCGTTGTTGACTTTCCTTGACTGCACTATCAGGTAATCCAACTAATAAAAAGTTAACACCATTTCCAATATTAACTTCAACTGTGATGGTTGTAGCATCGATCCCGAAAACCGCACTACCATAGGTTTTTACAAACATTTATAAAGTATTTTTTAAGTTTACTTTATTGAATTTAGTCAAATAGTTGAGATATAACAAGTTAAAAACCTTTTTTTTAAAATTATTTAATTGTGTTATTATTGTTAATAAATAAACATATTTTACTTTTTTTGTTCATTTATTTTATTTTTTTCCCTTATTTTTTGTTAGCTTTGTTATCTAAATAATTATTAATCAATATGAATAAAATATATACGCTTTTCTACATACTAATTTTAACTTCCTTTAATTTATTTTCACAAGGTTGGATTACATCAGTGCCTATAAAATTAAAAGAACAAGTAAATTCAATTTACAATGATGTTTCTCCTCTTTTTTATGTTGATAGTACTACTTTGTATTTTACTAGAAGTGCAGATGGAAATCAATATAAAGGATATTTCAATCAAGATATTTGGATGTCAAAGCAAGAGAAAATAGGTGTTTGGACTGAAGCTATACCTGTAAAAGAATTAAATAATCCATATAACAATTCTGTTTTAGGGTTTAATATGAAAGGTGATAAAGTCTATTTATTGGATTCATATAATAAAAAAAATTATATAGATGGTATAGCAATTTCAGAGAAAGTAGACGGTAAATGGTCTGCTCCGAAACATTCAGCAATTGAAGGTTTGAAAATTGAAGAAGACTTTTGTGGATTTACGATTAATAAGGAAGAAAATGTGTTGTTAATGTCATATAAAGGGCCTTTAACATTAGGGCAGGAAGATTTGTATGTTAGTTTTAAGCAAGAAAAAGACAATTGGTCAGCTCCAATTCATTTAGGTGAAACGATTAATTCTGAAGGCTTTGAGATTAGTCCCTTTTTAACGTACGATTCAGATACTTTGTATTTTTCAACTGATGGAAGAGGAGGATTTGGGGGTGCAGATATCTTTTTTTCTGTTCGATTAGATGATTCTTGGCAAAATTGGAGTAAACCTAAAAATTTAGGTGGAATGATTAATTCAAAAGGATTTGATGCTTATTTACATTCTATCGGAAATCGTGTTTTTTGGTGTTCAGATAAAGATATAGCTGGGAATGAAGATATTTATTATGTTCAAAAAGTAAAACCTCCAAAATTGAAAGCAGATGTTAAGGAAACGAAAGCTATTTCTGTTTTCAAGGGTACAGATGGTAAAGTGACTATTTCTGTGGAAGGTGGGGTTCAACCTTATACTTATAAATGGTCAAATGGCTCCACTGAAAAAGAATTAGTAAATGTTCCAGATGGAGAATATACGGTAGTAGTAACAGATGCGGTAGATCAAGAGATTACTTTAAAAGCAGTCGTATCAACACCTAAATTGGATGTTGGAAAAAACATAGCCGTTTTCTTTGATCCGCCTGTAGTATTGTATTATGGATTAGAAAAGGCCGACTTAACAGAGGAAAGTGAAAAATCTTTAGACCGTGTTATTTCTGTTTTAAATAGTAATCCTGACGTGAAATTAGAAGTTAGATCATATACAGATTGTAGCGGAGATTTTAATTACAACATGGAATTATCAAAATTAAGAGCCGCAACAACTGTTAACTATTTACAAAGTAGAATTGTAAATCCTGATAGAATTAACGGAAATGGATTTGGTGAAACAATGTTAGTTGTAAAATGTAATTGTGATAAAGATGAATGCACAGAAGAGAATCACAAAAAGAATAGAAGAACAGAATTTGTTATCCTAAAGTAATTTTCGAAGGATGTTTTTATTTTTAGTAGGCGTAAGGCATGCCTTACGCCTACTAAAAATAAAAACAAATACCAATTAAAAAAACCGATACTCTAAAAGAATATCGGTTTCAAAAATGTATTTATAAAATCTTAACGTTTGTGCATTCCTTCGTCAGAAACAGATAATCTTTTTCTACCTTTTGCGCGACGTGCAGCCAATACTTTACGTCCATTTTTAGTAGCCATACGACTACGGAAACCGTGCTTGTTTCTTCTTTTTCTTACAGACGGTTGAAACGTTCTTTTTGTCATGATATATACTTATTAGTCTTGTATTTCTTTTAAATTCGGAATGCAAAGATAAGTATTTTTTCTATTTTTCAAAGTGTTTCGTTAAAAATATCAAAAAAAAGTATTAGAAACGATAGAGTACGCTATTTTTGTACAAAATAGAAAGAAAATATGTTGCGTCCGAAGAAAGACAAAGAGCCAAAAATTAAATTATCAAAGGAAAGTATAGCTAAGGCTAAAGGAATCTTCACCTACCTTAAACCTTATCGTTTTATATTTAGTATAGGTTGGGTTTTTCTTCTATTGTCTTCATCTGCAATGATTTTGTTTCCTTATTTAATGGGGCAATTATTAGGTAAAAGCGGAGTGAAATCTACCTCGATGAATGATTCATTGTCATTAATCAATTTGGATAATTTGAATTCAGTTGTTTTAATGCTGTTTGTTTTGTTCGCTGTTCAGGCAATTTTTTCTTATTTCAGAGTAGTGATTTTTACCAATGTAACTGAAAATGCGTTAAGAGATTTAAGAAGATCAGCTTTCGAGAAATTGATTTTTATGCCAATGGATTTCTTCAATCAAAATAAAGTAGGCGAACTGACAAGTAGAATTTCATCAGATATAACTCAAATACAAGAAACTTTAAGAACCACAATTGCTGAATTTTTTCGCCAAGTGGTGACAATTGCAGGTTCAATTATCTTACTTGTATTTATTTCATGGAAATTAGCATTGATAATGGTAGCTACAGTTCCAGTTATGGCTTTGATTGCAGTTTTCTTCGGTCGTTTTATTAAAAAGTTATCGAAACAAGCCCAAGATTTTTCAGCTGAATCAAATTCAATTGTGGAAGAGGCTTTAATGGGGATTTCCAATGTTAAATCGTTTACAAATGAATGGTTTATATTGGGTAAATACCAAAAATCAATTGATGAGATTAGAACGTTGAATATTAAAAGTGGAATGTGGAGGGGATTATTCATCTCGTTCATCATTTTTTGTATGACAGGTGCAATTATATTTATTGTATGGCAAGGTTTATTAATGACACAGGGAACGAATCCAGAATTGACGTCTGCAGATTTCTTTTCTTTTATGATGTATACGATTATGATGGTAGCATCAGTGAGTTCAATTCCTGATTTATATGCGGCTATTCAAAAATCGATTGGAGCTACAGAGAATCTGATGAACATTATTAATGATAAAAGTGAAAAAGAATTATTAAAAGGAACTCAAAAACCTACTTTAAAAGGGAAAGTACATTTTGAAAATATCCATTTTTCATATCCTCAACGAATAGATATTGAGGTATTGAAAGGAATTACTTTCACAGTCAACACAAACGAGACTATTGCTTTAGTAGGATCATCAGGTGCAGGTAAATCGACTATTTCATCTTTGTTATTAAATTATTATAATTTGTCTTCAGGAGCAATTGTTTTTGATGATGTAAACGGGAAAGATATTGATACAGAACATCTTCGTAAACAAATGGCCATAGTTCCGCAAGAAGTGATTTTATTCGGAGGAACAATTGAAGAGAATATTGCTTTTGGAAAACCAAATTCGACAGAAGAAGAAGTTATCGAAGCAGCACGTCAAGCAAATGCATTGGAATTTATTAATTCTTTCCCAGAAGGATTAAAAACACAAGTAGGGGATAGAGGGATTCAATTATCAGGTGGACAAAAACAACGTATTGCAATCGCAAGAGCAATTTTGAAAAATCCAACCATTTTAATTTTAGATGAAGCAACATCAGCATTGGATTCAGAATCAGAAAGATTGGTTCAAGATGCGTTGGATAAATTAATGGTAGGAAGAACTTCTTTTGTGATTGCACATCGACTTTCAACGATTCGTAAAGCAAGTAAGATATTGGTTTTAAACCAAGGTGTTATAGCTGAATCAGGTACACATGAAGAGTTAATTTCTCAGCAAGGAATTTATGCTAATCTTGTTGAATTGCAAGGGGTGGAAGGGAATTAAGTTTTATCCACAAATTACGTGTTGTTTTTTTGCGGAGTATTCAATAAAAAAAACTTTGTGAGACTCGGTGAAGAAACTCAAAAAATACTCTGTGATTAAAAACAAACACTTACTCAACAACTTCGTTCATTAATTTGTGTTGAGTTACTGCGAGTAAATCATTAAAAAAAACATTAATCGGACTTTCAGTATATACAGCATTGATTCCATGAATTACAAAGATTTCTAATGCTTGAGTTCTTAAATTATTCGCATGAAAAATAAATTTATCTTGGATTTGATTTGAAGTGTTTGAATCAATAGTTGGTTGATTAATTAAATCAGTAATTACTCCAGAAATCTCTTTTTTTGCATTTTCAAGTAGTATTAAACCTTTCGAATTTAGATTGCTCATTTTCAATAATCTATCGGATTGTCGGTTGTTAAAAGTTTGAGATTCTTTCATCGTATTTTCCGTTTCGTCTAGTAAACGTTTGAAGATTCCAAAGGCTACAGAGATAAAAAAGGCTTGAGCATAGATTATAAAAGGGAGTTTGAAAACTGTTTCATCCAAAAAAGATTTTTTCTCGTAAACACTGAAAATATGTTCATTCGGAATAAATACATTCTCTATTTCAATTGAATTCGTGGATGTGTTTTTCATTCCAACTGTTTTCCAATCTTCAATTATTTTAACTTCATCTCGAGGTATGATTCCAGATTTAATTTCTTCTGAATCTCCCATTTTGAAAGTAACCGTAAATAATGTAGCATATTCAGAACCGCTACAAAACTTCCATTTTCCTGAGACAATGACTCCACCTTCAACAAGAATGGCATTAGTAGTTGCAGTTCCACTTCCTGCTATAACAGCATTTTTTTTTGAGAATAAATCAATCCCTATTTTTTCTTCGAAATTGGTCAAAAAGTAATTGCCTCCATTTCCAATCTGAATTAACCATCCGAGACTTCCATTCAAGTAAGAAGCATCTTCAATAATTGAAAGAGTTTGAGGAATAGTTAGACCCAAGCCGTTCACTTTTTCGGATAGAAAACATTTAAATAACTTATGTTCAAACAATAAATCGATTTCTTTTTGAGTCAATTTATTGGAATATTCACCATTTGAATTTTTAAATGAATCTTTGAAAATTTCTTTAACGGAAGGAATCATATTTTTTCTATTTTAAGGTTAAGGTTAAGGTTGAGGTTAAGGTTGAGGTTGGACTAACTTTATCTCAACCTCAACCTAAATCTCAATCTACAATTTTAAAGTTACTCTTATCAAGAAATTTCTCCCTGCTTGTGGGTAGTAATAATTTTCTGTAATTCTTTTTCCTCCTGAAATATATCCAAAAGTATATCCATTATTTTCATACAAATAGTTGAAGATATTATTAACTAAAGCTCCAATTTTAATTTCTTTGAATCCCCAAGTTTTGATGGTGTAATTGATAGAAAGATTAGAAGTATAGTATGAATTTAATTTTTTATTTTCATCAGATGTGTTATCTAAATATTGTTTACCAACGTATTTTGATTGTAGCGTAACATCTAGATTTTTAATCGGTTCATACATAACTCCTAATGCAGCAATCGTTGATGGAGAGAAAGCAATGTCCGTATTTTTATGAGTAATTACTGTTTGAATCATATTTCCATTTGCATCGTAATTGTCATAATTATCTACGTACTCATTGAATTCGTTGATTTTATTTTTACTAAATGTAATATTCCCAGTTAAACTTACTTTTTTACTAATTAAATATCCGGCTTCAAATTCAATTCCTGTTCTGTAACTTTTAGCAACATTCGCTCTATTATAAGCACCAACGTCATTAATTTGACCTGTTAAAATTAATTGATCTTTGTAATTCATTAAATAGTAATTCACATTCGTAAATAATTTACGAGCATGGTAACGATATCCTACTTCAAGGTTTTGTAATTGCTCAGGCTTTGGTCTACTATATATTGAACTCTGAACAAAATCATCTCGAACTGGTTCACGATTTGCCATACTAAATGAAGCATACAAATTGTTTTTATTGTTGAAGTCATACATTATTCCCGCTTTAGGATTGAAAAATGTAAACTCAACATTTTGTTTTAAAGGAACAAGATTTGCATAATATTGGTCGTCTCCATTGTAATCATAGCCAATATGACGAAACTGTAAATCTGCGAAAACATTTGCTTTTTTGATTTGATAGTTTAATTTCACATATCCATTCAATTCAGATTTGTGAGCAATATTATCATAATAATGTTGGTTTACTTCACTGGTTGAAGCGTTTCTAGCCCAAATGATTTCTCCAAAATGTTTACCATCATATTGATTTGCACCACCACCAATAATTGCTTTAAAGTTTTTTAAATTGTTATACGAAACTGAAAAAATTGCTCCGTAAAAATTGTTATCCAACCATCTTCTTCTGATTAAATCAGTTTTTGAAATAGTATCATTTCCTTTAAAAATAGTATCTAAACCATACGTTGAGAATTTTTGATCGATACGATATTGCTCATAGTATCCTTCTCCGTGTGTAAAATGTGAAGCTAGATTTAAAGTAACTTTTGGATTAAGTACATGAGAGAAATGAAGTTGATAATGCGTTTGTTGGTAATTATCAGTTTCATTTTTATAATTGTAATAATTGTATTTTCTTGGGTCTGAATTAAATAAATTTAATGAGTCTTTCGCTGTTTGATACGTTCCTCCAGGATAATAGTTAGTGTAAAAATGTGAAGTTAAACTATCAATGTTTCCTTTTAATTTCGCTTCAGGAATACCATACCAAGCTTGATATGTTTTTTCTTTTCCACTAAAAACGTTTGCTTTTATAATTGATTTTTTTCCAATCCAAGCACCTGATAAATAATAAGAAGTTAAGTTAGAATTCGCTCTGTCGATATAACCATCTGAAGAAATTCTAGATAACCTTGCATCTACAACAAACTTATTGTTTATTAATCCTGTACCAACTTTAATTGTGTTTCTTAAGGTATTAAATGAACCTCCAGAATTGTCTAATTCAGCATAAGTATCTTTACGAATATTATCCGTTTTCACATTGATACTTGAACCAAAGGCCGCTGCTCCATTCGATGATGTACCAACACCTCTTTGAACTTGAATGTTGTCTGTAGATGAAGCAAAATCAGGCATGTTTACCCAAAAAACTCCGTGCGATTCAGAATCATTAAGCGGTATACCATTTACCGTAACATTTGTTCTGGTTGGGTCAACCCCTCTAATACGAATTCCTGTATAACCAACTCCTGCTCCTGCATCAGAAGTTACAACCGTTGATGGTGTAGATTGCAGTAAATAAGGTAAATCTTGACCGAAATTATTTTTTTGAATTTCTTTTTCGTTCAAATTAGTATAGGTTGTCGGTGTTTTTTCAGTTGCCCTAACCGCTGCAACTTGAACTTCTTCCATCATTAACGCAGAAGGAATAAGAATTAGATTTTGTTCAAGGTCAGCATCTTTTAATACCAAATTGAAATACTGTGTTTCATAACCAATAAATGAAATGTTTAGTCTCAAAGAATCGTCTTTGATGTCATTTAAAAGATAAACACCTTCCGAATTTGTATAAGCACCATTGTAAGTGTTTTCTATATTGATTCTAGCTCCTGGAATGGGAGAACCTTCTTGGTTTGTGACTTTTCCTTTGATGGAGTGTTGTGCATTTGCTCCGAACGATGTAGCAAGTGCAAACATCAAAAGCGCTTTAGAAATTCTTGTTTTCATTTTTTTTATAAAATTTGAACAAGAACAAGGGGCTAATTCTTATTAATAAATAATTAGCGTTTGTAAATAAAAGTATCATCTTCCCTTCGCAGGCATTATCCTGACAGGTTCAATGGGTATAATCTCAGCCAGTCTTTCGTTTGGCACCCCTTAGAGATGGGGTAAAGATAGTCTTTCAATTACCTCCTTGCAAGTTTTTAAGCGGGTTTCTAAATTTCCTGAAATCACATTGAATGGTAAGTTATTCTTTTTCAATTCATTAAGATAGATATCGAATAGCATTTCTCTATCGTTTGGATTTTCTCTTAATGGATCTTCTTCCCAAGGAATATCCGGATAACAAAGAAAGTAATGATCAAATTTTTGTTGCTTGTAAAGATTTAAAATAGTTTCACTACACGATTTGTATTTGAATTCAGACCAAATTTTGATGACAGTCATTTCGGTATCGCATATCAAAAAATTAGTTTGAATCGCTTCCAATGAATTTACTTGACCTATTGCAATTGTATCTAAATCTTGTTGATTATAAATTCCATTTCTATCTAACAAATAATTTCGCGCAAATTCAGGAACCGAACTAGCATTGTATTTAATAGCTAATTTTTCAGTCAAGGTTGTTTTACCAGAAGACTCAGGACCTGTAATTGCAATTTTCATATCGAACTTTGTAATTTAAAGATTTTTCTCCATTGAAAATAGCCAATTATGGCAATTGTGGTATAAAGTACAAATAGGAGGGATGTTAAGTAAAGTCCTCTTGAAGCAAAAATATAGATACAAACGGCATCGATGATTATCCAATAAATCCAGTTTTCTACTACCTTTTTAGTCACCATAAAAGTGGCAACTAAACTAAAAATGGTTGAAAATGCATCCGTATATGGATTTGCTTGTGCTGTGTATTTGTCAAAAATAAATCCAATAGTTAAAGTTAAAATCCCACTAAAAAAGAAATTTATCAAATGATGTTTTAGTTTCCATTGAATCAATATTCCATCATTTTTATTTAGGTCTTTTTTCCATATTAACCAACCATAAATAGCCATAGCAACGTAGAAGAATTGAAGTCCAGTTTCTAAAAATAAATTAGAAATATAGCACAAGTAAATATAAATGGAAGAACTGATCAAAGCAAAAAGCCAAGCAGCAATTTTTTTGAGAGAGATAAGAATCACATAAATTATTCCTGATAAAACTCCAAACCACTCTATAAGTGAAGTATTTAAAATACCTGATTTTATATTTTGAATGATTTCTAACATTACGACAAAGGTCTATTTTTTTATCAAAGAATCAAATCTCAATTCAAACATCGTTTCGAGAAGTTTTATTCTTTTTATATTTAGTAACGTAATTATTTTCAAATCAATTAGATATAAAAGTTAAATCTTTGATATTTTAAAACGTATACCGATGTTCATTTTAAAATAATTTACATAAGAAAATTTAATCAATCCTTTAGTGTCATTAAGTAGTGCCTCTGAATTTGGACTATAATAATAGGGGGAATATGTCATTGAAATAAAT
>CAMDMY010000020.1 GCA_945902775.1 Chryseobacterium gleum
GTTGAACCGATTACAGAATCTGTTTATGCGTCAGGAATCATAGAAAGTGAAGACCAATATCAGGTTTTCCCTTCTGCTAGTGGAATTATTCAGGAAGTGTTTATTACGGAGGGTGACGAAGTGAAATTGAATTCTAAATTGTTTTCTATTTTCAACGAATCTTCTCAAATCAACCGTGAAAACGCGGAATTGAATGCGAAATTTTCGGATATAAATTCAAATACATCTAAAATCAGTGATTTAAAATTGTCTATCGATTTAGCTCGAAATAAAATGCTAAACGATTCGCTGAATTTATCTCGTCAAAAAGTATTGTTTTCTAAAAATGTCATCGCTTCATCTCAATTGGAACAAAGTGAATTGGCTTACCAAAATTCGAAAACAAGTTATTTATCGGCTCAATTGAAATTGATAGATTTACGTAAACAATTGAATTTGAATGATAAACAAACTAAAAATAACGTTCGTTTGACTTCAAGAATGGAAGGCGATTTTATTGTTAAAAGTGAAATTAAAGGTAGAATCTATAGCATTTTAAAGAAAAAAGGTGAAATGGTGAGTATGCAAACTCCTATTGCCATTATCGGAAATGCGAAGGCTTTCAAAATAATTCTTCAGGTAGACGAATACGATATTATTAAAATTAAGAAAGGGTTGAAAGTAGTTGTTGCTTTGGATAGTTACAAAGGAAAATCGTTTGAAGCTATAATCGATAAGATTGACCCAATTATGAATGCAGGCTCAAAAACATTTACCGTAGATGCTGTGTTTACAAAACAACCTCCTGTTTTATATCCTAATTTATCGTTAGAAGCGAACATCGTTTTGGAGAAAAAAGAAAAAGCGTTGACCATTCCAAGAAAATTCTTTATTAACGATGAATATGTTTTATTGGAAAATGGGGATAAAAAATTCGTAAAAACAGGATTGAAAGACTACGAAAAAATTGAAATCACAAGTGGTTTGACTGAAAAAGATGTACTTGTTATTCCTGTAAAATGAACAGAAAACTAATTTTTAGTATTGCAAAAGCATTGATGCTGGCTCGTTGGAAACAAACGATGATAGCCGCTGTGGGGGTAACTTTTAGTATAACAATGTTTGTCACTTTACTTGGTTTTATGAATGGACTAAACGATTTGTTAGATAATTTGATTTTGAATCGAACTCCTCATATCCGTTTGTACAATGAGATAAAACCGACTAAAATTCAACCTATTGATAAAGACAATTCATTTAAAGGTTCACATAATTTTGTAGAATCTATTAAACCAAATGGCGGACGACTGGAGATTTACAACAATGGCGCCATTATGAATTTGCTAAAAAATGATGATCGTGTTCTTGGTTATTCACCTAAAATAACTACTCAAGTTTTCTACAATGTAGGTGCAATCGATATGAACGGCGTTATAAATGGAATTGATCCGGAAGCTGAAAATCGATTGTTTGCTTTCCACGAATATGTAACTACCGGCAATTTTATGGATATCAAAATGATTCCAAATAGTATCATTTTAGGGAAAGTGGCTGCGCAAAAAATGTTGGCTGAAATAGGTGATGTTATTCAGGTGACAACTCCTCGTGGTGCACGTATGCAATTAAAAGTGGTTGGCTTTTTCGAATCAGGATTACAGGATATTGATAAAGTTCAAAGTTATGCTTCCATTGCTACTGCTCAAAAACTAATGGGAAAAACAAATAGCTATATTACTGATATTCAGATTAAATTAAATGATATGACAAATGCTCCTCAAATGGCGAAAGAGTATAGTAAATTGTTTGAGGTAGATGCGATTGATATTCAAACAGCGAATGCTCAATTTGAAACAGGAAGTGGTATCCGTACCTTGATTTCTTATGCCGTTGGAATTACATTATTAATTGTCGCTGGCTTTGGAATTTATAACATCTTGAATATGATGATTTTCGAAAAAATGGATTCAATTGCTATTTTAAAAGCGACTGGATTTTCAGGGAACGAAGTGAAAAATGTATTCATAATGATTGGTTTAGCAATTGGTGTTGTTGGTGGAATGTTCGGACTCTTGTTTGGATTTATATTCTCGTTCATTATCGACAACCTACCTTTTAATACCGCCGCTATGCCTAATATCAAGACATTTCCGGTTAATTACGATATCAAATTCTATCTCATCGGGACAGTTTTTTCAATTGTAACGACCTATTTAGCAGGTTATTTCCCAGCTAAAAAAGCAAGTAAAGTAGATCCTGTTGTCATTATTAGAGGAAAATAAGATGAGCCAAATAGTTTTAGAATCGAAATCCATTTGTAAAAATTTTCACGACCCTGTGACAATTCAGGTTTTACACAATGTTAATTTTAGCATTGATCGTGGCGAATTTGTTTCCATTATTGGTAAATCGGGTTGTGGTAAATCAACTTTATTGTATATTCTTTCTACCATGGATACCGATTATGAAGGCGATTTGCTCATCGATAACATCAGTATGAAAGGTAAAAAAGAACACGAATTAGCCAAAGTTCGAAATGAAAAAATCGGGTTCGTTTTCCAATTTCATTACCTATTGAATGAATTTTCTGTCCTTAAAAACGTAATGCTTCCTGGTTTAAAGTTAGGAAAATATTCCGCACAACAAATTGAATATCAAGCGGTTGAAAAATTGAAGTTATTAGGGATTGAAAAAGAAGCATTAAAAAAACCAAACCAACTTTCAGGTGGACAAAAACAACGTGTTGCTATTGCACGTGCATTGATCAATGAACCACTAATTATTATGGGAGATGAGCCAACTGGTAATCTCGATAAAAAGAACAGTGAACTCGTTTTCGATATATTTAAAGAATTAACATTAGAAAGCAAACAGACGTTACTTATAGTGACTCACGATTCAGAATTCGCTAGAAAATCAGATCGAATTATTGAAATGGAGGATGGAAGAATTATTCGAATGTGATTTCACTCCACAGAATACACTTTCTTTCCTTTAATAAAAGTCATCGAAGCATAATTTTGTATCAATTCTGGCCCTGAAAGAACTGGGAATTCAAACACAACAAATGTCGCTTCTTTTCCTTTTTCTATGGTACCTCGTATGTTTTCTTCAAAAGCCGAATAAGCTGCCCACGATGTCATTCCTTTGATACATTCATCCAAACTTAAGGTTTCACGTGGAGAAATGTTTTTGATGGAAGTGTTGTCGGAGTTTAATGCCTGGACAATTGTGTGAATTGTAACCGATGGATTGAATGGTTGGAAAGGGAAATTAGAACCGATTGTAATCATTCCTGTTTGATTTAAAATCGATTTGAAGGCAACTTGAATGGATGGATAATAAATGGATGCGTTTGGAACAATTGACGCAAATACACCTAATTTACTCAATTGATTGTATTCTTTAGATGTTAGATTTTGAGCATTTTCCATTCTCCAACGATGGTCTTTATTTACTTGATTGATAGAGGAATATAATTCAAGAATCGTATTGTTTTTTATTGGATTTCCACTTGAAACACTCATTTGATAACCTGTCGCTTCACAAACCAATGAAATACGTTTCAATTCTTCCAATGGAATAGCATCGTCAGCGAAAAAACTTCGAATACTTAAATTTTTAAATCGTTGAATGGATTGCTTTTTAGCGAATTGGTAGTTCTCTTCAGAAGGAGAAAGCATCGCATATAAATTCAATTTCAATTGATTGGCTTTTACTAATGATTTAAAAAGTTGAAGATTTTTAAATGAAACTCCCGCCTCGTGAACACCCGTAATTCCATATTGAAGCAATTCATTTTGAATCTCTAATATGGCTTTTTTTAATTGAGAAGAAGAATAAGTAGGAGTGATTTTAGCAATTTGATTCAATTCCTGATTTTTTACAATCCCTTCATTTTCAGATATATTTGCTTTTTGAAGTAATGCTTTGTTTGAAAAAGCCGCTTCTTCGCCTACAAAAAATAAGCAAACCGGTACTTTCGTAAATAAAGTGTTTAATCGTTCATTCGTTAATTTTTCAGTTGAATTCCAAAGGGAAGTGTCTAATCCTCTACCAACAATAAACGAACTTTCATTTAACTGACTGTATTTCTCCAATCGAACCAACAATTCATCATACGATCTAGTTCCTGTTAAATCAGCGCTTAACTTTCGTTTTGCTAAATCAATAATATGTCCGTGAGCATCAGTGAAACCTGGATAAATGTCTTTCCCTCCAGCATCAATTTCTTCTTCTGAACGGTATCGGTTTAAGATTTGTCTTTCTGGTCCAACTTCTACAATTTTCCCATCTTTAATTGCCATTGCTTCCGCTACATCGTCTTTCTCATTGAACGTATGAATTCGGGCATTGTGAATAATAATATCCACTTTTTTTCCTTTGAAACAACCTGTCAATGAAATTAATAGACAGAAAGAAACAATCCATTTTAAAGATATACGCATTGTAGTTGAAAATTAAAAAGGGTTCAAAAATAAAAGGCCATCCTTTATGGACAGCCTTTACTTTATTTAAAGTGTTACTTTGATATTCAATTCTTTCAATTGCTCATCAAACAAGGGAGATGGTGCATCAATCATCACATCTCTTCCATTGTTATTTTTAGGGAATGCGATGTAATCTCTTATAGAGTCTGAACCTCCCATTGTAGCAACCAAACGGTCTAAACCAAAAGCTAAACCTCCGTGTGGTGGCGCTCCGTATTCGAAAGCATTCATTAAGAAACCAAATTGAGCTTGTGCATCTTCTTTGCTAAATCCTAATAAATCAAACATTCTAGATTGAAGATCTCTATCGTGAATACGAATAGAACCTCCCCCTAATTCAACACCATTCATTGCCAAATCGTATGCATTTGCTCTGACTTTTCCTGGATCTGTTTGAATCAAGTGCATATCTTCTGGTTTCGGAGAAGTAAAAGGATGGTGCATTGCGTGGTAACGGTTTGAATTTTCGTCCCATTCTAATAGAGGGAAATCCAATACCCATAAAGGAGCAAATTGATTTGGATTTCTCAATCCTAATTCGTTCCCCATGTGTAAACGCAATTCATTCATTTGTTTACGCGTTTTCTCTAATTCTCCGCTTAACACTAAAATTAAATCGCCTGGTTTCGCATTTGCTGCTGCTGCCCATTTTTTCAATTCTTCTTCCGAATAGAATTTATCTACTGAACTTTTAAAAGTTCCATCTTCATTCACACGAAGATAAATTAATCCTTTCGCCCCGATTTGTGGACGTTTAACCCAGTCAGTAAGCGTATCTAATTGTTTTCTTGTGTAAACGGCACATTGTTCAGCATTGATTGCAATAATCGCTTCTGCTTCATCAAAAATGGCAAACCCTTGACCTTTAGCAACCGAAGTTAAGTCAACGAATTCCATTCCGAAACGAATATCTGGTTTATCTGAACCATATTTTTCGCTTGCTTCAGCATATGTCATACGAGGGAAAGCTCCTTCGAATTCAACATTTCGAACCGTTTTGAATAAATGCTTGATCAAACCTTCAAACATTTGTAAAATATCTTCTTGTTCCACAAATGCCATCTCACAGTCAATCTGTGTAAATTCAGGTTGACGATCCGCCCTCAAATCTTCGTCACGGAAACATTTTACAATTTGGTAGTAACGGTCAAATCCTGATACCATTAACAATTGTTTGAATGTTTGAGGCGATTGAGGAAGTGCATAAAATTGACCTTCATTCATTCTTGATGGAACTACGAAATCTCTTGCTCCTTCAGGTGTAGATTTAATTAAATAGGGTGTCTCAACATCCATAAAATCTTGATCGTCCAAATATTTACGCGTCTCTAAAGCAACTCGGTTACGTAATTTCAATTTCTCTTGAACTGGAGAACGACGTAAATCTAAATATCTATATTGAGCACGAATTTCTTCCCCACCATCTGTATTATCTTCGATAGTGAAAGGAGGTAATTTTGCAGCATTTAAAATCGTTAATTCGCTTACAATAATCTCAATTTCTCCAGTTGGAATTTGTTTGTTTTTACTAGAACGTTCAACCACTGTTCCAGTAACTTGAATTACAAATTCACGTCCCAATTTATTTGCTTTATCAGCCATTTCTGCATCATCTTCAGCATTGAAAGCCAATTGAGTAATTCCATAACGATCACGTAAATCGATGAAAGTCATTCCTCCTAAATCACGAGAACGTTGCATCCAACCAGCTAAAGTTACTGTTGTACCAACATGAGAAAGGCGTAATTCGCCACAAGTATGAGATCTATACATATTTTTTAAATATTGTGGGGCAAAGGTAATCAATGATTAGGATTTGACAAGGGATATGGTTTCGATTAAGCAATCAAACATTCGGCAGGAATACCAAATTCTTTGTGTAATTTTTTTATCATAGCGAGTGTTAAAGAACGTTTATGATTTAAAATTTCAGAAACTCTTCCTCTAGTACCAAAAAAAGGAATTAAATCAGAACGTTTTAAATTCATTTGTTCCATCCTAAATTTTATTGCTTCAATCGGATCTGGTGTGTCAATTGCGTAGTGTTTTTGTTCATATAAAGAAATCAATGTAATCAATAATTCAGCTTCATTAAATTCTTCGCTATCAGGACTACAATCAAATAACACTTCCATTCTTTGAAGTGCTTCATTATATTCTGCTTCTGTTTTAATTAATTTTGCTTCCATTTTAGTATTCTAAAAAATAAATAATAGTTCCTTAATTTTAACCACGGAGTTCGACAGAGTATAAGCACAGAGTATCACAGAGTTTTCTCGGAAATACTTAAAAAACTCTGTGAACCACAGTGTAAACTTTTTTTTCCTCTGTAGTTAAAAAATCACTTCGTTATCTCCATCTTCTTCAACACCTGAAAAACGATGTCTTTACGAGCAGTTGAAAATTTCATATTATTGGCATCTGTTGTTTGAATACAGTTTACGAAATAGTAGACTTTTTTCTTCATTTCAATGTATCCAACGTACCAACCAATATTGTTACCAGCTTCTGTTCCCCAACCTGTTTTTCCTCTTAAAACATAATCGCTAACCGTTTGATCGATCATGATTTTTTTGGTTGTATTGATTGCTGCAGGAGAAAAAGGAAGTTTATTGTCGTGTAATTTTCGTAAAAAATCCAATTGTTGCTCTGGTGTAATTTTTAATCCACCTGTATTCCAAAAAGCATCTATTCCGCCAGTTGTATCAACATTACCGTAGCTTACTTTATCCAACCAACTTTTCATTTTGTCACCACCCACTTTTTTCGCTAATTCTTGGTAATACCAAACAGTCGAATTAGTAAATGCAGCAGCTAAGTCTTGGTCTTTATTCCATTCTTTGTTATTACGTGAAACACCATCCCAAGTGAAAACAGTATGTTCATCTTTCACAACACCTGTTTCTAAACCAACTAGTGAATTAAAAATTTTAAATGTTGAAGCTGGAGTAAAAGCTATTTTTGTTTGTTCTTCGTTGTAAACTGAAAGCTCATCTTTTGATTGATCGTAAATCATAATTGATCCTGACACTCCATTTTGTTCGAAAAATCGTTTAAAATCTTTACGAACTTCTACTTTCATTCCCGTTTTATTCGAGCTAAAACCAAATAAAACAACTGATATTGCTACCAATACAATTCCAAATACAGACTTCATAGTTTTTTGTTTTTGTTAAAAATAGTAAAAGGATTTAATTTTTCTTCAATCTATCCTTAAACACCTTTTCAAACTTTTCAATTTTAGGCTGAATAACCATTCTACAATAGCCTTGCTCTTTATTTTGATTGTAATAGTTTTGATGATATGCTTCAGCGATATAGAATAAATCAAATGGAACTACTTGCGTTACAATTGGAGAATCATAGACTTTTTGAGCATTCAATTCATCAATGATACTTTTTGCCGCTTTACGTTGCTCCTCATTTCTATAGAAAATAACCGAGCGATATTGTGTTCCAACATCTGCTCCTTGTCTGTTTAATGTCGTTGGATCATGCACAGTAAAAAACACTTTAAAAATTTCATCTAATGATGTTTTTGTATTGTCAAATACGATTTGAACAACTTCTGCGTGACCTGTTGCTCCAGTACAAACTTCCTTGTAACTTGGATTTTTTAATTGACCTCCAGAAAAACCTGATTCAACTTTTTCAACACCTTTCAGCATTTCATATACTGCTTCCACACACCAATAACAACCTCCACCTAAAGTGATCGTATCCATTTTTTGATTCATTTCAGTTTTCGATTTCTTAAGTTCTTCTTCACGCAAAAACTCTAATGAAACTGAATTTACACAATATCGCAAACCTGTTTCGGTTGGACCATCATTAAACAGATGTCCCAAATGTCCTCCGCATTTTGCGCATTCAATTTCAGTACGTTTCATCCCGTGACTGTTATCTTCTTTCGTCACAATTTTACCCCCTGCAATTTCCTTATCAAAACTTGGCCATCCACAGTGTGAATCAAATTTCATATCATCAGTAAACAATTCAGTTCCACAACCTGCACATTTATAAACACCTTTATCCTTGTTTAACAACAACTTACCTGAATAAGGTGCTTCGGTACCTTGTTGACGAAGTACATAATATTGTTCCTTCGATAATTCCTTTTTCCACTCTTCGTCCGTTTTAATCATTGCGTTTTCTTTTGAAATAGTATTTGAATTATGTTTCACGTTTTGATCTTGCCCACAAGCATTTAAGCCTACTATCAATATAAAAAGAGTAAATACTTTACTCGGATTTAAAAAAAAATTGTTCAATTTCATCACTTATATTTTATTTTACCACAGAGTTTAATTATGAGTATTTCACAGATTATCAGAGTTTTAAAATTGAAAAAAATCAAACTTAAAATAGACCTCTACAATAATATGTGCCAAACTCTAAAAAACTATTCTGTGTTTAAAATTCCCCACTCAATTTCAATAACTTAAAAGTAGTTTTAAAATTGCGTGTTGTTGCTTTAACTTTTAATTTTTTCTCAAAAAAAGTATTGGAAAGTTTTGTTTTTCCATATCCAATCGGACAATAGAAATAAACCACTTTATCTCTAACTTCAAACTTTTCAGGTAAATAATCTCCTCGAATTTGTTCCACAAGTAACGTATCTGGAATTTTATTTAAAAATGTAAAATAGAGACGTTCTTCTAGGCTTTCGTCTTTCAAAAAAGGATTTGAATCTATCCATTGTTTTAGTTGACTATTCTTAAAAACAATTACAGGAACTTCAAACGAATAGAGTTTTA
The DNA here is from genome assembly GCA_945902775.1 of Chryseobacterium gleum. GTDB lineage: Bacteria > Bacteroidota > Bacteroidia > Flavobacteriales_D > Crocinitomicaceae > CAIUKX01. The sequence continues at coordinate 9,224 of CAMDMY010000020.1, forward strand.
AAATGGCAACTTCAATTTTGGAAGCTATTTCGATTTCTGAATCTTTTTCATTCGCCTCAAAAATCACATTACCACTTTGAATATAGGTTTCAACATTTTTATATCCAATTGATTCATAAAGATTTTTTAAATCTGTCATCAAAATTTTCTTTTGACCACTGACATTTATTCCTCGTAGAATTGAGATATATTTTTTCATTTGGAGTTAAATTTTAAATCATAGAAAAAACTTTCGAATTCCAATAAATAATAGAATTAAACAACTGTAAACGATGAAAAATAAAATAATGAATTCTTTCCAGCCTAAAATTAAAAAAACTGACATTATTAATAGTTGAAAACCCAATCCGTAAAGTGAAAGCATTGTCATAAACCATTTTGGCACTGTTTCCATTTTGGATGCACTTTTATCTAATTTATAGATGATCCAATCAAAAACACCATATAAAATTTTATATAATTTAAAAAATCTGTTTACGTTTTTCTGTGATTCTCCTGGAAATGAATTAGGTGCATTCTTCTCAAAAATTCTACTTGTGGTGTCTCCGTTTAACGATCTATTTCGTAGGATTACATAATAATAATTATATAGTGTTCCTTGCATCTGACAAGATAAAAAAGCAATAAAAGCAAACACATAAGAGGTATTCGTTACATATGCAAAACTCATAAAAAAAAGTAAATTCAATATACTATCAGAAACAGAATCAAAGTACCTTCCTGTATGTGATGGCGTGTTTTTTAATCGTGCTAACTCCCCATCTGCAGCATCAATTCCAGATTTTAATAAGATAAAAAAAGCCGCTAATTTGTAACTCCCCTGAACTATAAAAAACAAAGCAATAAAAGCGGATAAAATAAACATCCACGTTACATGAATTGGTGTTGTTTTGGTGTTTTTTAAACGTCTCGCAATTAATTTACCAAAAGAGCGACCATAATCTGAAAAATCTAAAAATTTACTTTCCGCAGTTAGTTTTGACATGCTTTAAAATTCAAAAAAATCGTTTATATCTCTTCTATCTTTTTTGGTCGGTTTCCCCGTTCCATTTTCTCTATAAACAGATTGAGACAAAGAGTATAGACGGTATTTTTCTTTTTCCTCTTCAGGTGTAATATCAATAATGTATTCTTCTACTAATTTCGCACCAATCCTTTTATCAAGCAATTGGATAATTTTATAACTATATACAGCTGTATTTTTAGAAATTTGTATTGAATCTCCAACTTTTGGTTCACGAGAAGATTTTACCTGAACGTTGTTTAGTTTGATTTTACCTTTTGATATTAATTCAGAGGCTTGTGAACGTGTTTTCGCTAAACGAACACTCCATACGTATTTATCAACTCTAAATGCCATCACGAAACTTTTTAGGAAGTGAAGAATAAACTAAATCATATGAATGATTGATTAATTCAATTAGCAAGTCATTTGAAACATCTTCATTCACTTTTACAGTATTCCAATGTTTCTTATTCATATGAAACGCTGGAATGATACCTGAATGAGATTCTCTCAAATTAATTGACCTTTCTGGATCGCACTTTAGATTAATTCCTGTAAAATTATCGACATCGAAAAAAGCAAATATCTTCCCTCCTATTTTGAACACCAAGGTACTCGGATTAAAAGGAAAAGTTTCTTCAGCTCCGTTTTTAGAAAGACAATAGTTCCAAATAAATTCAACGTCCATTAGAAACTAAACTTTCGGTTTAATGAATACCTAAAGCATCATCGTAATGTCCTAGATTATAAAGCATTTTTGTATGAGAAGCTAAAGCATTACCCCAAGTTCTTTCCGAATTATAAGGTAAATTATATTCCAATGCTGTTGCTTTTACAATTTCAGCTATTTTTCTATAATGGATGTGACAGATATTTGGGAACAAATGGTGTTCTACTTGGTAATTTAAACCTCCAACATACCAAGAAAACAAACGAGCACCAGGTGCAAAATTTGAAGTATTCACTAATTGATTAACAGCCCAATCTGCGTCTACATTTCCAGAGTCATCTGGCATTGGATAATCAGAAGTTGGAACAACATGTGCTGGTTGAAAAATACCCCCTAAAATAACACCACAAACAAAATGCATTGCAAAATAACACGCTACTGTCCCCCAAACAGGAAGAGGAGAATAAATTAATGGTAAAACCAAAACTACTAAATAATATAATATTTTAGAAGTTATTAAAATTATCAAACTCGAAACAAATCTTACATTTTGAGTTTCTAATAATTCCATCTTTCTATATCTAAACAATTGCTTAAAATCTTTAGTTGTTGACCATAATATCGTCATCATTCCATACAAAAACCAAGCATAGATGTGTTGGTATTTATGAGCAGCTCTTCTAGGTTCGTGCGGAGAAAAACGCAATGTACCACCTGGGCTTAAATCTTCATCCATACCAGTAACATTTGTATATGTATGGTGTAAAACATTGTGTTGAATTCTCCAGTTTACATCATGTCCACCAACTAAAGTGATTATATATCCAACCACTTTATTTACTGTTTGATTTTTTGAATAAGCTCCGTGATTAGCATCATGCATAATTGATAGACCGATACCAGCCATACCTACTCCCATCATTATCCACATTAAGAAAATCATAAATGTATTTTGAAAATACATTAACATTAAAAAATAAGGAACTACATATAAAGCAATCATTACAATTGATTTGAAAAACATTTGAGCGTTTCCATGTCTTGCAATATTAGAGTTCTTGAAATAATCATTTACTCTTTTTTGTAACACTTTATAAAAGTCTTCATTATGATTTTTAGCAAACTTAACTACTGGTATTTTCATAGTATATATTCTAATTGAGTTACAAAATTACGGATTAAATATGATTAAAAAAATTTGATTTATAAAGTTTTCAGTTACTTAATGTTAAAACCTAAATTACGTTTAAGGTTTTTTACAAGTCTCTTATAATTACCTTTACAGACTAAAATAAAAATGGAATAATTTAAAAATTAATAGCTATGAAGCAGAATTCATATTGTAGTAATTTATTTGTTCGCAAAAGATACCCGACTAGAGAAGTTTCAATTGGAAATTTAAGACTAGGGGGAGACAATCCTATTCGTTTACAATCGATGACTACTGCCGACACAATGGACACTGAAAAGTCTGTTGATGAGTCAATTAGAATGATTGATGCTGGTTGTGAATTGGTTCGTTTGACAGCACCAAGTAAAAAAGAAGCTGAAAATTTAGGGGTGATTAAAAAAATATTAGTTGAAAAAGGGTATAATACACCTCTTGTTGCTGACATTCATTTTACCCCAAATGCTGCTGAGGTTGCCGCAAAATTAATTGAAAAAGTGCGTGTTAATCCAGGTAACTATGCAGATAAAAAGAAATTTGAAGAAATTGAATATACCGACATCACTTACCAAGAAGAACTCGAGAGAATAGAAAAGAAATTTACTCCTCTCGTTTTACTTTGTAAAAAAGAGGGGACTGCTATGCGAATCGGAACAAATCACGGTTCTCTATCAGATAGAATATTAAGTAGATTTGGTGATACACCTGAAGGAATGGTAGAGTCGGCTATGGAATTCATCAGAATCTGTAGAAAAAACGATTACCATGAATTAGTCATTTCGATGAAAGCAAGTAATACGTTGGTAATGGTTCAAGCTTATCGCCTTTTAGTTGCTAAAATGTCGGAAGAAAACATGAATTACCCATTACACCTTGGTGTTACAGAAGCGGGTGACGGTGAAGATGGTAGAATAAAATCAGCTGTCGGAATCGGTGCTTTATTGGAAGATGGATTAGGAGATACAATTCGCGTTTCATTAACGGAAGACCCTGAGTTTGAAATTCCAGTTGCTAAAAAATTAGCTGAAAAGTTCTCTTCTCATAAAAAAGAATTCGAGATATCGTTAGATAAAAATACAGAAATACCTTATTCTCCTTTTTATTATGAAAGAAGAAAATCAAAAGAGATAGAAAATATTGGTGAAAAACATGCGCCGGTTGTAATAGCCGATTTAAGTTCTAAAACTGAAATCAAACCTGCTAACTTTTTTGGTTTTGGTTACAACTATTCGGTTCAACTTGATAAATGGAATTTACAAGAACAAGCGGCCGATTATGTTTATATCGGATCAAACGAAATAAATTTTGAAATCCCAGGGACGTTAAGAGTAATTGTAGATTACATAAAATGGAAAGAAACATACTCAAACAAAACAGGTTATTTACCACTAATAAATAAAACAGATTTAGATTCTGTTACAGATAAAAACCAACCTTTCTTTTTACCAATAAACGCCGAAGAATCTTCAATAGATTTTATTAAAAATTATCCTAATGTAATTCTTGTTATTGAAACGGAATACTCAAACAAAACACAACTATTTCGCAAAATTAGAGTAGAATTAGCGAAATATAACATAAATAACCCTGTTGTTTTAAAATATACTTCAGTAGAAAAAGATGAAGAAACATTTCAATTAAACGTTTCAAGTGAAGCAGGAGCGATGTTGATTGACGGGTTTGGAGATGGACTATGGATTAAAGGTGGACAATCTTCTCAACTTATAAACTCAACAACTTTTGGTATTCTTCAAGCTACAAGAACGAGAATCTCAAAAACAGAATACATATCTTGCCCATCTTGTGGTAGAACATTATTCGATTTACAAGATACAACTGCCAAAATAAGACAACAAACAGGACATTTAAAGGGGTTAAAAATTGGAATTATGGGTTGCATAGTAAATGGCCCTGGCGAAATGGCTGATGCAGATTATGGATATGTTGGAACAGGCCCTGGAAAAATAACTCTTTACAAAGAAAAAACGGTTGTGAGAAAAAATGTAGATGAAGAAAATGCCGTTCAAGAATTAATCGATTTGATTAAAGAGAATGGGGATTGGGTTAGTCCTTCGGTACAATAATATATTGCTTCGCAATTTATATTATTTACTCAGGACTCACCCAAAAACATCGCTTTTTCTTAGAATACCAAGGTGTATATATCTGTTTTGTTTTAACAAGTTAAAACAGAACATAAATATTAAAAAAGTAGAAATAAAACTTGCTTAAAATCAACTTGATTCTTAACTTAATGTAAAATTACATTAATGAGAACCTATTTCGTTTATATTTTAGAATGTGCTGATAATTCATTTTATATTGGATTAACGAATAACATCAAAAGAAGAGTGCTTGAACCATAGCACAGGATATTACACTAACAGTTACACTTCTAAGAGACTTCCTATAGAATTACTTTATAAAGAAATTTATAATTGTCCTTATAATGCTAGAAACAGGGAAGTTCAATTAAAAGGATGGAGTAGAGCTAAAAAAATTGCTTTAATTGAAAATGATTTTGGTGCATTACCTGGATTGAGTAAGAAATTTTTTAAAAGAAAGAAGAGCGACACCCTTCGGTACAAAAACGAATTCCGTTAACACTTCCTTCATTTTTTAATCATGATGCGCCAACAGGAATAATTTCAATTTGCAAACATTGGTATTATAAGAAAAGGTATTAATTGAGACATACTGAGTAGAGTTAATTTAGTTTTGAAAAAACAAATTAATCTCGTACCGAAGTATGTTTCACGTGGAACTTAAACTTATCTTCCTAAATGAATTAATAAAACAGCAATGTCAGATGGTGAAACACCACTTACTCTTGAGGCTTGACCAATAGTAATAGGCTGAATCTTTTTTAACTTCTGACGAGCCTCAGTGCTTAAACTTAACATAATAGAATAATCTATCCCTTCAGGAATAGATAAGTGCTCCATACGATTCATTTTTTTGGCAACATCTTCTTCACGATCAATATAGCCTTCGTACTTTAAAAGTATTTCAGTTTGATTTATGATGTCTGGGTGAATAGAGGATAACTCAATAGCCAATTGCTTAGAAAGAACGCTCATCTCAAGAACATCTTCAATAGTAATATGAGGACGAGTAATCAAACTACTTAATTTTACCTGTTGATTGATTGAAGCTGAATCCTTAGACGACAAAACCTTGTTTGCCAACTCAGGAGAAACACCTTCTTTTCTTAAGGATTTCTTAAGTTCAATTGTTCCATTCACTTTGAGTTCTACACGTTTAAGAGATTCATCACTTGCTAAACCAATAGCATGACCAATTGGTGTAAGTCTAATATCAGCATTGTCTTGTCTTAAAAGAATACGATATTCAGCTCTACTTGTAAACATTCTATAAGGCTCATCAGTTCCTTTTGTAATTAAATCATCTATTAAGACACCAATATATGCATCACTTCTACTTAAGATAAACTCATCGTTACCAACAACTTTACGATGCGCATTTATACCAGCCATTAAACCTTGACAGGCAGCTTCTTCATAACCAGTTGTACCATTGATTTGACCAGCAAAATATAAACCATCAACCAATTTAGTTTCTAACGTGTGTTTTAATTGAGTAGGAGGGAAGTAATCATATTCAATAGCATAACCAGGACGAAACATTTTTACATTTTCAAAACCAGGAATAGTTTTTAGTGCATTTAATTGAATATCTTCAGGTAAAGAAGTGCTGAAACCGTTAACATAAATCTCTACAGTTTCCCACCCTTCAGGCTCTACAAATATTTGGTGCCTATCTTTATCCGCAAAACGGTTAATTTTATCTTCTATACTTGGACAATACCTTGGTCCAGAACTTTTGATAGAACCATTAAACATAGGAGAACGATCAAAACCAGTTCTCAATAAATCATGAGTATCTTGATTTGTATAAGTAATATAACAAGGACGTTGCTTAGTTAATGCAACCGTTTCATTTGAATAACTAAATTTTGTGGGATTTTCATCACCAGGTTGTATTTCCATTTTAGAATAATCAAGAGAACGGCCATCAACACGAGGTGGAGTCCCTGTTTTCATTCTGCCAGTTTCAAAACCTAATTGAACTAAATCTTCCGTAATTCCAACAGAATTTCTTTCGGCAGCGCGACCACCTCCGAATTGTTTCTCACCCATGTGAATTAAACCATTCAGGAAAGTACCATTAGTCAAAACAACTGACTTTGATTTTATTTCAATTCCGAGAGAGGTTTTAATTCCAATGACTTTATTTTCTTCAACAATTAATCCTGTACACATGTCCTGCCAGAAATCAACATTCGGATTTCTTTCCAAAAGCAATCTCCATTCATCAGCAAAACGCATACGATCATTTTGAGTTCGAGGCGACCACATTGCAGGACCTTTTGACATATTCAACATTCGAAACTGAATTGCACTCTTATCACTCACAATTCCTGAACCTCCACCTAAAGCGTCAATCTCACGAACAATCTGACCTTTTGCAACACCACCCATAGCAGGATTACAACTCATCTGAGCAATGGTGTTCATATTCATTGTCACCAACAAAACAGAACTACCTAATTTTCCAGCAGCATTCGCCGCTTCGCACCCTGCGTGTCCACCACCAACGACAATCACATCATATTCATTCAACATATAATTTCGAATTTTGTGTAAAACAAAATTACGACCTTTTCAAGCATAAAAAAAATAGCCTCTAATGAGGCTATTTAGTAAATTATAATGTTTCACGTGAAACAATTTTTGAAAGATAATAATCTTCTTTACTCCGCATTAATTTTTCTTCTTCTTCAGATTTATCTTTAAAGCCACACAAATGTAGAACCCCATGAACGATGACTCTTTGTAATTCAAGGTCGAACGTTACATTATTTTGATCAGCATTATCTAAAACACGGTCTTTAGAAATAAATAAATCACCTAAAATTCGATTTCCTTCGCAATAATCAAAAGAAATAATATCTGTATAATAATCATGTTGAAGATACTCAACATTCATCTTCAATAAGTATTCATCTGAGCAAAAGATAAGATTGACTTCGTCTAAAACCTTGCCTTCTTCTGCACAAACAGTTGACAACCAATCAATTAAAGGGGGTGCTTGTAGGTTAGGAACCTCAACATCTTCAAAAAAAAGATTAATCATAAAATCTATTTACTAAAATAAATATTTACTGAACGTCCATCATTTTCAAATTCAACATCATCTGCTAAACTTTTCATTAGAAAAATACCTCTGCCATTTTCTTTCTCAATATTATCAGGAGAAGTAGGGTCGGGTAGGTTGTTGAAATCAAAACCATTTCCGTGATCACTAACTGAAAAACAAAATTCCTCAGATTTATCACCAACAGAAACACTGACTTCTAAATCATTATCAAAAAGATTTCCGTGTTGTATAGCGTTATTAACCGCCTCAGTAACAGCAATTAACACGTTTCCGTAATAATCTTCTTGAACACCAAGGTCATTACAAACTTTGTCTACCAAGGTTTCAACCTTACTAACAGCTGCGTATTCCGAGGGAATAGATATCGTATCAACAATTGTAAAACCTTCTTTCATAAACATACAAATAATTCAAAAATCAATTTGCTCTATTGAAATATTCGTTTGCTTTATCCTTGTAATATTTTCTATACAATGGATCAACAGACCTCAATAATTCAATTTGATTGAGCTTTTGTTTCGTATACTCATCAAATCTGATTTGGTTACCAAAATTTGAATTATTTCCTTCTTTTGATTCTCTTTTTTCTTCAAAGCCACGTTCCATCAAGGCTTTTTCTGACTCTAATAATCTAGTCATAATGTTTTTTTGACGTTTAATCATCTCAGAAGAAAAGTTTTTATTAATTAAATCTTTTTCTTGTTTCTCTAACTCATCTAATAAAGGGTTTAATTTGTTTCCTGTTCCTTTTCCGTCTTTATTTAATTCTTTCTTCATTTGTTCTAAACGCTGTCTCATTGCCCCCTGTTCTGCAGCCATTTTAGCAATTTGTTTATTTCCTAATCCACCAGGCATTTCAGTTCCTTCTCCTTCTTTTGAACCAGGTTTTTTTCCACCAGGATTAGAACCTTTTTCCATTTGTTCTAATTGTTTCTTAAGCATTTCTTTCATATCTCCAGGATTCATACCTGAACCGGGCTTAGGTTTCCCTTTACCCCCAGGATTATCACAACTACCAGAACCTTTGGATTCACTTTTCATATCGTTTTGCATACTTTCTAAAGCTTCATTTAAAAGCAATGCTAAATTATTATAAGAAGTCATAACAGATTGTTGATGAACGCCTAATTCACGACGTCTATGCTCATCTAAATCTTCAATAGCTAAACCGAAATTTTTAGTAATATCACCTAATTCTTTATCAATAAATGTTGCTATTTTAGGTTGGCGCTTAGCTAATGCTTCTAAACTATCTTTTACAACTTTTGTGTCGTCCATAATAGAACGTTGCTTTCTACCATACTTTCTGTAAACAGGATCGGTATCTTTTACACGAGAAATTTTGTTCATCACATCTTCTTGATCAAAACTTAAAGTCATTAAATTTTCTAAAATAGATCGAAGTGAATTAATATCTTCTTCTTGTTCTTTTTTATTGGCTTCTTTTTGTTTTTTATCTAATTCATCCGCCATTTTTTCCATCTCTTCGGCAGCTGATTTTTGTTTTTCTCCAGCTTTCTTCTGTTTACCTTTACCTAGTTCATCAGAAGACATTTTCATATCATTAGATATCTGATCTTTCTTTTCTTCTTGATTACCTAATTCCAAAGGTTTAGATAAAGCCTCATTCAACTTCTCCATCTCTTTCATTTTTTCTTTTAAGTCATCAAATTTTTTATTTAAATCATTTTGTTTTTCAACTGATTTATCTTTTGATAATTTATCATTCTCAATATCTTGCTTTAGCTTTTCTTGTTCTTTAGCTAACTCTTTTAATTCTTTTTCAATATCATCTATTTTTTCATTTACTTGTAATTTCTTAAGCATATCAAGGCTTCTATCCAATTGCTTTTTCATTTGTTCAGATGACATTTGAATATCTTCTAACTTATCTTTAATCTCTTCTTTATTATTTTTAGCATCATTTTCCATCAATTTCTCGAGTTTTTCAAGTAACTCTTTCAACTCATCGTCCATAACTTGCTCCAAAAGATCATTAATCATTTCCTGTTTTTCTAAAATTTCTTTATCCATTTCAGAAAGTTGATTTTTCTCTTCAGCACTTTGCTCCATTTGATCTTGCATCTTTTCCAACATTTTTTGAAGCGATTTTTGTTCTTCTTGTAATTGTTGTACTTGATTCATTTTATTGAAATCCTTTCCTTTAGAATTCAACATTTCTTTTTTCAAACGATCTACATTTTTTTGAAATTCTTCTGTCCTCTTTAATATATCACTTAAACTTTCTTTCGTAGCTTCTTGCTCTTCTTCACGTTTTTCATTTAACTCATCTAAAGAAGGTAATTTATACGTAAAAGATTGGGATTTAGTCGCTTTATTTCCGTGAACACCATCGTTATCATACACAACAAAATAATATTCAATTTTATCATTCATTTGAACATTCTCTCTTCTGAAATCAACTGCAAAATCAAATGGCATTTCTGTACCGCCAACTTTAGTGACAGGTATAGAATTTTCTCGTTTTTTACCGATTGCACTTTGAATTGTATAAACAAATTTCAAAGAAGATAAACCATAATCATCCGCTATAGAACCAACAAAAAAGCGAAGTCCATCAGAGACAGAATCTTTACGCTCATCAACCAAAATAGACGGATGCTCATCTCTAATAACAGATATATTAAAACCTGAAGTATCAACTTTACCACTTTGTGAATTGGTTAATTCAAATTGAACTCTAGCAGGATTCATTATTTTTTTAACTACTTTAAATCCTTCAGTTGTAAATAACTCTGATTTATCATTGAAAGAGAATTTTACTTTACTTGTATTCTTTGTTAAAACACTCCATTCAATTGATGTTCCTTCAGGAATTGACATATCACCTGCATTGGAAACCGTTTCATTTGATCTTCCTAGATAAGAAGGAAAAACTAAAGTAGCTTGAAGCTTACCAATAGTCGATTTTTGGTGGACATTTATTACATAATTAGAACTAGTAAAATCATTCCCTTCAAAATAGAATTGCGTATTTGATTGAATTTTTTTTAAGGTGCCTGAAGCTGAATTTTTACCTTTCATATCCATCAAGAATTTACCTTGACTACTTACTAAATAGATTTTATCAGGAAATTGTGTACCTCTTAATGCAAGGTTAATTTCTAAATCTTCACCCTCATCAACAGTTAAATTATTATTTAATAATATAAAATCAAAAGGTGCTTGAGGTTTAAATTCTTGAGAATAATTTACAACTCTATCTGTTCCTTGTGTTAATAGATGTGGTAGAAAAACAGCTAAAGCAAAAAGAAGTAAAAATAAAGGAATTAAATATTTAAGGTACTTTTTATTGTTTTCTTTAATATCAATAGCCGAAGTAAATGGAACAACACTTAAAGTAGCTGAACGTTGCGCAACACTAGCTCTAATTAATTCAAAATTTCCCTCGTTTTGATTTAAGGAGTCATTTAATTGTAAAGTATTTAATAATCGATCAGAAACAGATGGGAAAAATTTACCAATGATTTGAGAAGCTTGATATCTATCTATTTTATTTCCTAAAGAAAATAATTTTGATACAGGAATGATAATGTATTTAATAAGTACATATAAATTTAAAAGAATAAAACTAAAAAATAAGAATCCTCTAAAAATTGACCCGAAACGACCAAAATATTCTAAAGAAGTGGTGAATAAAAAAGAACATAAAAAGATAACCACAAAAAGTAGCACACCTTTTACCATTTCATTTTTATAATATTTGCGAATAAACGCATCTATTTGTTCTAATAATTTATCAAACGCACTCATAAAACGAGATGTACTTTTAATGTGTATATTTAAGTATAACCTACTAAAGTAAAACTTATTTATTAAATTAAGACATTAGATATTTAGAAAATAGAAATTAGATGATAAATAATAGACCACGTTGCTCAAAGACGTAAGATAATAGACTGATGAATCATATAGAAAAGGAAAGAAGTGATACAATATTTAAATCTAAATTGTATTAATTCAACATCAATAATTAAACATTCAACATCAATTTAACTACCTTTGCAAAAAAAATAGCATTATGTCTGAAAAACCTGTTCGCGTTAGATTTGCACCGTCACCAACTGGACCATTACACATGGGAGGAGTTAGAACTGCATTGTATAATTATCTTTTCGCAAAAAAAAACAATGGAACTTTTATTATTAGAATAGAAGATACTGATCAAACTAGATTTGTTCCAGGCGCTCAAGAGTATATAATGGAATCAATGAAATGGTGTGGAATTATGCCAACTGAAGGTCCCGGTTTAGGTGGAAATTATGGTCCATATGTTCAATCTGAACGTAAAGAAATGTATAAACCATACGCTGAACAATTAATTGCAAATGAAAGTGCTTACTATGCATTCGATACTCCTGAAGAATTAACTGCAGTTCGTGAACAAGCGAAAGCAATGGGAATGCCAAATTGGCAATACAATGGAGTTACAAGAGTTTCTTTAAAAAATTCTTTGACTTTACCTGCTGATGAAGTAGCTAAAAAATTAGCGGATGGTGAACCATATGTTATACGTATGAAAATGCCCCGCAACAAAGATGTTCGTTTTGAAGATTTAATTAGAGGGTGGGTTGTTGTAAATACAAATAACCTAGATGATAAAGTTTTATTCAAAAGTGACGGAATGCCAACGTATCATTTAGCAAATATTGTGGATGATCATACAATGGATATTAGTCACGTTATTCGTGGTGAAGAATGGTTACCTTCTGCACCGTTACACGTTTTATTATACGAAGCATTTGGATGGGAAGCCCCATTATTTGCTCACTTACCTTTATTATTACGTCCGGATGGAAATGGAAAATTATCAAAACGTGATGGTGATAGATTAGGTTTCCCAGTATTCCCTATCGAATGGACTACAGAAGAAGGAGAAATTTATTCAGGATACAGAGAAAAAGGATATTTACCAGAAGCTTTCATTAATATGTTAGCTTTTTTAGGATGGAATCCTGGAACAACGCAAGAAATTTTTTCTCTGGAAGAATTAGCAGAAGCATTTACTTTAAATAGAGTAGCAAAAGCAGGCGCAAAATTCGATGCTGAAAAAACAAAATGGTTTCAACAAACTTATTTACGCGCGACTTCAGAAGATAAATTAGCTGAATTATTAGCAAAAGAATTACCTGAAAAACATGAATTATCAGAGTTAAAAGCAATTGCTCATTTAATGAAAGAAAGAGCAACATTTGTAAGTGATATGGTAACTGAAGGAAATTATCTTTTTGGTCAACCAACTACTTATGATGATCAAACAGTTCAGAAAAAATGGAAAGAAGAAACAACTCCATTAATGAATGAATGGTTAGAAAAAATTGCTGCAATCGAACCTTTTGATGCACCAACAATTGAAAGTACTTTCAAAGCATTTTTAGAAGAAAAACAAATGGGAATTGGTGCTGTTTTACCCAACTTCCGTTTATTAATCACAGGAAATGGAACAGGACCAAGCATGTTTGATATTTCAGCTTTCTTAGGAAAAGAAGAATGTATTGAAAGAATGAAAGTTGGTTTGGAAAAAGTTATTAGACAAAAGACCGCTTCGCTTTAGATATTAGACATTAGACTGATGAACTGTGTTAAAATTAATGCAACTCATCAGTCTAAAAATCTAATATCTAAAAATCTAATATCTAGATAAATGAAACACACAATAGAAGTTAACGGAATAAAATTATATGCATTTCACGGATGTTTACCTGAAGAAGGGAAGATAGGTGGGAATTATTTAGTGGATGTTTCGTTGCAAACCGATTTTACTGAAGCTGCTATTACAGATGAATTGATAAAAACAGTTGATTATGTTGATATCAATAAAATTGTAAAAGAAGAAATGGCTATTCGTTCTAAATTAATAGAACATGTTGGACAACGTATTTTTAATAGAATCAAAAAAGAGGTACAAAACGTTGATAAACTTAAGATTAAAGTTGTCAAAATTTGTCCTCCAATTAATGGTGATGTTGAAAACGTTGCAATAATCATCGAAGAATAGTGATATATTAAAATTCTTACTATATTTGTGGCGTCGAAAAGGGTCTCATGGCCGAGAGGCTAGGCACCGGTCTGCAAAACCGTCTACATCAGTTCGAATCTGATTGAGACCTCTTATTAAAACCTTAACATTCATTTGTTAAGGTTTTTTTTATGTGTAAACTTCATGTAATCGACCTATATTTACCTGTAATGGATTATTATATAATGTAAAAATCATTTGGATATTATTTTAATATTAATGATTAAATTTTAAACATAAAACACACTTATTAACAATTCTTTCAAATAATTTATATCTTTGAAATAGATTATAAAAAATAAATGAAAACGTTATCTATCTTTATTTTCTTTATTATTTCTTCTTGTACTGTTTTTTCACAGTATTTAAATCATGATGACCGTAAAGTTTATCAAGATACTAATTATACTATTCTTTATTCTGGTGATTTGATTTCTAACTACGAAAGTGGAAATATGAAAAACAAATGGAAATATGTAAATGGTGTTATTAATGGTGAATCATTGATGTATTATGATAATGGTAAACTACTTCACAAATGGACCTATATTGACGGAACACCTCAAGGTGAATCAATACTATATTATGAAAATGGGGAAGTAAAAGAAAAAGGTAAATATAAAAATGGTGCACCTGATGGTGAAATTATTATTTATTATGTATCTGGTAGAATAAAAGAAAAAGGTAATTATTCAGAGGGCATTAAAAATGGAGCGTTTACTTACTTCTATGAAAATGGTCACAAATCATTGAATAAAAATTATAAAAACGGAATGCTGGATGGCGAGACAATCATTTACAACGAAGAAGGTAAAATAGAAAGAAGAGAAACGATTGTAAATGGTGAAACTTATGGTGAATCAATCATTTATTTTGAAGATGGTACAATTCGTCAAAAATTAAGTTACATAAACGGAATTCCAGAAGGTGAAACTATTTTTTATACCAAAAATGGTAAAATTTTAAGAAAAGAAAATTATACAAACGGAATGTTAAACGGTGAAAAAATTACCTATAACAAAAAAGGGAAAGAAATTGAAAAACTAGTTTACGCAAACGGACTTCTTCAAAAATAATCTCCTATTTACCTATACATCAAGTTTTTTTCTAACTTTAGTTGAAATTAAAGTATAAAAAATGAAGAATATCTATTTGTTAATTGCCTTACTAGGCTCATTTCAAATAGATTGCTATTCTCAATATTTTAATTCATCCGACAGTACTTATTACAAAGATTCAACTTTAAAAACTCCCATTTCAGGAGAATACGTTGAAAAATTTGAAAATGGTACAATCAAATCTATTCGACATTTTAAGAATGGAAAATACAATGGGGAATTTCTAACATTCTTTGAAAATGGAAAATTAAATTCAAAAAGTAATTACGAAAACGGAATAGAACAAGGAGAATGTACTTTATATTTTGAAAATGGTGAAACACTTTATACAATAACCATAAATAAAGGTGAATTAGAAGGTCCCTACTATCTTTATTATCAAAATGGAAGAATATATCAATCAGGTAACTATTCAAACGGTTTAAACAACGGAGAATGGTTTGAATATTTCGAAAATGGCCAAATCAATTATAAAATCAATTATAAAAATGGAAAACAAGAAGGAGAAAGTTTAACCTTCTATCCAAATGGACAATTAAAAAATAAAACACACTTTATAGATGGACTTTTATCAGGTGAATCTATTTATTTTAATGAACAAGGACAAATTTTAAATAAAATAAACTATTTAAATGGAGTTCCTTCAGGTGAAGAAATAGGGTATTATTCAAATGGAATTATATCTAAAAAAAGAGTATATGTTGATGGAAAATTAAGTGGTGAAGAAATCAGTTTTTTCAATAACGGAAAAATGAGTTATAAGAAAAATTATCTATGCGGAGTGTTAAATGGAAAAACTACTTACTATTTAGAAAACGGTAAGGTAGAGTGTAAAGAATTCTACATCAATGGTTTAGAAAAAATAAAATAGGCTGAGGCTGAGGCTGAGGTTGAGATTAAGGTTAAGGTTAAGGTTAAAAATAATAAATATTAATAAGAAATTTAATTTTTTAATACAACGAAGAGTAGTGATTTTTGAAATGCTCTTATTACAATAATTTTATTTTTGCATTCAAATCATCTCTATAAGAACCTCCAATAGGAATACTTTTCTTATCATTCTCTAGATTTAGATTTGGAAATTCAATTGTTGCAATTTTATCTAAACGAACAATAAACGATCGATGAATTCGAAGAAAATCAGTTGATCCCATTTTCACTTCAATTTCTTTCATTGTTGAATGAATAGTATAACGTGTATCAATTGTATTAATAACAACATAATCTTTCAAAGCTTCAATAAAATAAATATCTTTTGTATTTATCTTGATTAAACGACTATTCGATTTAACAAAAATAAAGTCATTTGATTTTTCTTTATTCTCAACTATATTATAAAGAAAATCTCTTTCTTTAATAATATCTTGTTCTTTTTTGTGCTTATAAATCGCCATTTCAATAGATGTTTGCAAATCTATTTCTTTAAATGGTTTTAAAATGTAGCCGTACGGTTCAGAAATTTTAGCTTTTGATAAAGTTGATTCATCTGCATAAGCTGTTAAAAATATCACAGGAACAGCCATTTCTTTTTTAACGATTTCAGCAACTTCAATTCCATTCATTGGACCTTTCAACATAATATCCATCAAAACAATGTCAGGGTGCTCAGAAGTAATCAATTCGATCGCTTTATCACCAGTTGAAGCAGAACCAACAACGTTATATCCAAGCTTTTTTAAACTATGTTGAATATCTTTTGAAACGATCGATTCGTCTTCAACAACAAATACATTAATTTTTGACATTTTTTTATTTTTATAACTTCTCAAAAGTAGTAATATTTTTTTGCTTAAACCTTTAATTAATTTAAAAAAAATGAACCTTTTAAAATTAATTAATATATTGATTAATAGTAACTTAAGTATATATAACTTTTAAAAAGAATTTAAATAAATTTAATGTACAACTTTAATTTCAAAAAATCAAATACTTAAAGATTTCCTTTTTTATACTATATAAATAAATATTTTTAAGATTTAAAAAACTTTATTCTATTTATTAAGTGTGTTCATATGTGTGTAAAAAATATAAGAAATAATAGGATTTTAACTTATTAAAGAATTATTCATTTTTATAAACATGCTAAGTAACGCTATTTGTTTGATTTTATTGATTTTAATAGTTTATTAACAAATACCATTGTTAACGCGATTGTTTATTTCTTTTTTATGAATTTAATGTAAACCCTGTGTTAAAAACGTTTGTAAAAAGTGTAAAACTGAAGTTAACTTTTAGTGCTTAGTTCAAAAACTATTTGGTTTGCAATAATTTATTTTAAATCAAAGAAAAATCTATTATTAGTTATACACACTAATTAACAATCTAAATTTTATTTGTGTGTAAAGTTTTATTTTTAATCAACTGATAATCAACTACTCTTTATTTTTCAATTTTTAGAATGTGTAAATTTTCAATCAATTGTTAATTAAAGTGAGACAGTTAAAAAAAACGATTATTAGCTTATAAAACAAAACTCTTTAAAATTTTCAGGCGTTAAAATATGAGTTTTTGCAGTTGGGTAAGCATTTGTAAAAGCCAAGGTTATCTTGTGTTTTTTATCCGAATTCCATTTCATTTCATAGGCATTTAATTCTCCATATCGTTCCTCTAAATAATCTACTTCGCGTTGTTGATTATTTCTCCAAAAATAACTTTTAGAATTATTTTCTTTCCAAGCTTTCATTTTCATTCTGTCGCTTACTAAAAAGTTTTCCCACAATGCCCCAATGTCATTTCTTAATTCCAAAGGTCTGAAATCATTAATTACAGCATTTCTTATTCCATTGTCCCAAAAGAAAATTTTATTCATTTTAGTCACTTCTTTTCTTTCATTGGTACTATATGATTTTAGACGAAAAACAACAAACGATTTTTCAAGAAGGTCAATATAATTTTCTACGGTTTCTGATTTTATTTTTAATGATTTTGCTAATTCGTGAATGGAAACTTCAGAACCTATTTGATACGCTAACAATTTCAATAATTTATCTAACAATTCTGGTTTACGTATATCTTTCCAAATCAATACATCCTTGTATAAATATTGTTCTGCTAAATTATTTAATAATGTTTCAGCATCTGAAGGATAATTACAAATATCAGGGTAGGACCCAAATCGTAAGTGAAAAGGAAGCGATTGTTCCATTTCAAAAGCAGATTTTGTAGGGTAAATTTCGGCTTGTGAAAATGGATATAAATGAAATAATATATGTCGTCCTGTTAATGGCTCAAATACTTTATCCGAAATTTCTAAAGCGGACGAACCTGTAGCCACAAATTGAACCTCTTTAAAGTTATCAATCATCATTTTTAATACCAATCCAGGATTTAAAATACGTTGAATTTCATCTATCACAACAATTTTATGAGATCCTATTAATTCTTTAATTCCGCTCAATGTTATATTTTCCATTCTTTTACGAATAGCAGGATCATCCCCATTTAACCATAACATTTCTTGGTTTGAAAACAACATTTGAAGCAATGTAGTTTTACCCACTTGACGTGCTCCTGTAATAACAAGTACTTTGTTTTTAAACATCCAATAAGATAGTTTCTCTTTTATAAGTCTTGTTTTTGTTTCCATTTTTAAAGATTTATTTACACAAAAGTAGTAAATTTTCCACTATAATGGAAAAATAAGTAGTAAATTTTCCATTATGATGGAAATAATATAACTTTTATTGTATTTTTATAAAAATATAATGAACCTATGATTTTCCAAACCGAACGTTTAATAGTAAGACCTTTTAAAGAAACAGATTTAGATTTACTTTTTGAAATGATGAGTAATTCAATTGTAATGGATGCTTTACCTCGTCCAGTAAAAACAAAAAGTGAAACTGAAATAACATTAGAACAATTCATTCGACTGGAAAAAACAACTTCTACTAAATGGTGGTGTATTACAACAAAATCAACTGACAATTTTATTGGACTTTGTGGTTTTAAAGAGAATGAAAAAAACGAACCAGAATTAGGTTATTGTTTTAATGAACAATTTTGGGGCTTAGGTTACGGAACAGAAATTACCAAAGGACTTTTAGATTATGGATTTAATCAATTAAAGTTTACCAAAATAACTGCTGACGTTACAAAGACCAATTTAAAATCGGTCAAAATATTAGAGAAGTTTATGAAACTTGAAAAAGAGTTTTATAATGATTCTGATAAATGTATGGATTGTAGGTATTTAATAGAAAAGATTTAAATACTACTTCACCAACCCTCTCAAAAACAAAACCTCTTCTTCCAACGATTTTATTCTTGCTTCGTATTGTTCAATTAATTTTTCAGGAATTTGATTGATGAATTGGTTAAACTTTCCAGATTGCGAACAATTATGAAACACTAAATTATCATCAAAAGAAACTAAATCAGTTGGTTCCATTTCGAAAATTTTGGAAATAGACGTTATTTTATCCCAATCTAATTTTATTTCATCGCGTTCTAATTTACTATAAGCACGTTGAGAAATACCTAATTGAGTAGCTAAATAATCTTGAGAAAAACCTTTTAATTCTCGTATTTGTCTAATCTTTCCTCCTAATCGCTTGTCCATAACTTCTATTTTAGAACCAAAAGTAAATAATTTAGAACCAAAAATAACAAATATTGTTAGTTTTTACAAATATCTTTAAAAGAATTATAATTAATCAATTTAAACTTAAAAATTTATGAAAAAATTAGTACTAACACTCTTAATAGGAGTAACCACTTTAACAGCTTTTGCTCAAGTACCATCGTATGTTCCAACAAGTGGTTTGGTAGGTTATTGGCCTTTTAATGGAAATGCGAATGATGAAAGTGGCAATAATAATAATGGAACTGTGAATGGAGCAACTCTTACTAATGATAGAAATGGAGTTGCTAATAAAGCATATAGTTTTGATGGGTTAAATGATAATATTTTAATTAATAATAATTTTTTTAATAATGGATGGTCTGAATTTACAGTTTCAATTTGGTACAACCTAAATCAACAACCAAATTCCAATAATGGTAATTCTTCTCATATATTATTTAATACTAAACCACATCATGGTATAGCACTTACAATGAATTGGGGAAGTTCAAATAAATATTCATTGTTTTTGGGAGATGGGGCACCTTCAAATAGTTGGAATGCATTTTTTAATTCTAAATCAACTCAAACTATCTCATTAAATACCTGGCGTCATATAGTTATAAATAAAATTGCTAAAAAATACTATTTATATATTGATGGTAATTTAGATGTAATTTGGGATTCCCCTATTTTGGTTCAATCTTATTTAACAAAATTATATTTTGGATCTTGTGATCCTTTAAATAGTAGTGAAGTAATAAATGGAAAATTAGATGATATCGCTATATTTAACCGTGCTTTAACTCAACAAGAAATAACAGTTTTATATACTGGATGCTCAACCCCAACAGCAACTATAACCCCACAAAGCAACACAACTTTCTGCCAAGGAGGTTCAGTAGTTTTAAATGCTTCAACAGGAACAGGTTATACATATGAATGGTATAAAGATGGTAACCTTATAAATGGTTCAATAGCAAGTACTTATACCGCTAACCAAAGCGGTAGTTATACAGTGAAAGTAATTAATGGTTCTTGTAATGCAACGAGTTCTGCAACAACCGTAACGGTAAACCCTAACCCAACAGCAACAATAAATGCAGCGGGTGTATCTACTTTCTGCCAAGGCGGTTCAGTAGTTTTAAATGCTTCAATAGGATCGGGTTATACGTATGAGTGGTATAAAAATGGAAATATTATAAATGGTTCAATAACAAGTTCTTATACAGCCAACCAAAGCGGTAACTATACAGTGAAAGTTATTAATGGTTCTTGTAATGCAACGAGTTCTGCAACAATTGTAACAGTAAATCCTAACCCAACTGTAAGTTTAAGTTTGGCTAATTTCATACATATAAAAGAATCACCAGTTACACTTGCAGGTTCACCTTCAGGAGGTACATATAGTGGTGCTGGTGTTGTTGGAAGCACTTTTAGTTCAACAAACGCAGGTTTAGGTAAAAAGACAATTACGTATAATTATACTACAGGAGCAGGTTGTAGTGGTTCAGCAACAGCAATAACAACAGTTTACGATACAACAGCTTGTTCAACATTTGATACTTTATTTATCAATATAGCTGTAGCAGGTTTAACAGCACCAAACAATTTAGGAACACTAAAAATTTGGCCAAATCCAGCAAATGATCACATTACAATAGACAATGGAAACTATGGAATATTAAGTGGTTATTCAGTTAAAATAGAAACGGTTTTAGGTCAAGAAGTATTTAAAAGTGCAATTAACCAACAACAATTTTCAGTTGATCTTACAACTTGGAATGGAAAAGGTGTTTATTTAGTGCATGTACTTGATAATCAAAACAATATTATTGAAACAAAGAAGATAGTGTTGCAGTGAGAATAGATTGAGGCTGAGGTTGAGGTTAAGGTTAAGACTGAGGTTTTATAAAATTTAGTAATTAGAGCGGTTGTTTCAGATTTGAGACAACCGTTTTTTTGTGGAATTGGATGATTGAAAATATATTATTATGCGTTTTTCACATAGGATAGGGTTTAAACCCTATTCTATGTGTAGGTAAAAACAAATAAATTTTTCTATTGTAAAAACTCAACTATTTGACTAAATTAGATAGGAAATGAGAAAAATGATGAGAGTAAAAAACAATAAAATAGACGTTCAAGGAATAAGTATAGTTGTATATAAATCTGATTTAGAAGATTATATATCATTAACAGACATTGCGAGGTATAAGGATATTAACCATACTGATTCTATAATTCAGAATTGGTTAAGAAACAGAAATACGGTAGAATTATTGGGGTTTTGGGAAACAATTTATAATCCAAATTTTAAACCCCTCGAATTCGAGGGGTTTAGAAAACAGGCTGGACTAAACAGTTTTGTAATGACACCTAAAAAATGGATCGAAAGCACTAATGCTATTGGAATTGTTTCTAAATCTGGAAGATATGGTGGTACTTTTGCTCATAAAGATATCGCATTAGAATTTGCCTCTTGGATTTCAATTGAATTTAAACTCTATGTGATCAAAGAATTTCAACGCTTAAAAGAAGTAGAAAACAACAGAGAAAAATTAGACTGGAATCTGCAACGAACTATCTCGAAAATCAATTACAAAATCCACACCGATGCCATCAAAGAAAATCTAATACCAAAAGAAATTTCAAAAACCCAAGCATCTTTTGTGTATGCGAGTGAAGCCGATATTTTAAATGTTGCCATTTTTGGAAAAACTGCTAAAGAATGGAAAGAAGAAGCACTTGAAAATACAGGAAATATAAGAGATGAAGCAACTATAGAACAATTAGTTGTTTTAAGCAATCTGGAAAGTATCAATTCGTTATTAATTCAACAAAATTTATCGCAAAATGAACGAATTATTCAATTGAACAAAGTAGCAATTTCTCAAATGATTTCTTTGGTTCGGAATAGGAATGTTCAGCAGTTGAAATGAAATTTAAATTAATTATTCTTAAGGTTCCGAAAACTTCTAGTTGCAAATTCAGCGGAGCAGGAGCAGGGTTTATAAATTTATTTAGGCCGCTATTGTTTTTGGAATTAAAAAGACATAACTTTGTACTTTAAACAAACTGCTATACACAAAAACTAAAACAATCAACTTAAAATTAAGCAAGTATGAACCCCTACTTCCCCATTAAATTTTAGATAATGCTATTATCTCATATAGAATATTTACAAAAGACTATTCGTTTAGTTTGTAATAAAGTTCAACAATTAATAGCCTATCTTTATGTTTTATCAAATTGATAATACTCCTCCTAATCAAATAGACAGGGATTTGTTTTTGGTTAGTAATTTTTTAAACAAGATTTCAGTTGTTACTTATAATATAGCAAAAGAATTTCATGATCTAACGATTGAAATTCCACACCTATATGATTTAAACATTTCTGAAGTAGTTGATTTAACGTTTAAGAAAAACCTTTCTCCTATACTAACTTATATAGAGCTTGAATTTTCTCACAAAAAGGCTAATAATCATCAAAAATTAGTAAATAATGAATTAACAGGAGAAAATTTAAAACTTAAATTAACATCTCTTGATGCGATATTTATTAAAGGACACGATTTATTTGTTAATTTAATGAATGGTGAAAGCAGTTCTTTTGATTTGTTTCGAGTTTTAACTGATCAATTAAAAAGCCTTTTAAAAAGTATATTAAGCTGTTTCGGCTTCTGTCATATTATTTTTGATGAGGTATTTGACCTTTTATCTTCTTTTTCTGAAATGTATAAACGTATTTTTAATTAAAAATTGAATAAACGCTGGGTTATCGAGCGTTCCGCTGGAACTTAATTATACCCTTTTTCTAAAAATCCCAGAGGGATGGCCGAATTTTTAACAACGGATGAAACCCGTTGTATAAACAAGCAAGAAAAGTGATAAGTTCCAGAGGAACGGCCGAAATAAAAAACGGCCTGATTTGCATAAACATCAATATAAACACAGACCTAAAAACCAACACCCAATTCCTAACACCAAAACTTACTTCTTCGTCAAAAACCCCCAATAAGTAGAGCGATTTAAAGCGAATAATTTTGAGAATGGATAGGCTTCAGCGAAACTTGCTGGGAACTTCATTTTCTTTCTTTTTTCCCACGAAGTTTTATAGGCACTTACAGAACCATTTTCTACTTCGAGGTAGTCCATAATTTGTTTTGTATGTGTTTTCCAGAAATAATATTCTACTTCTTTGTTATTCAATCGATTCCATTTAATACGTTCTGAAATCAACCAATTTTTCCAAATTTTATCCCAATCATTTCGTAGATGCATAGGATTAAAATTGTTGATTAACACATTACGAATACCATTGTCTACAAAATAGATGGTGTGACTTTTCTTTAACTCGTAACGGTGGTTATTGAAATAAGAAGGTAATTTAATTAAGACAAACGATTTTTCAAGTAAATCGATGTAACGTTCTACTGTTTCGTTATCCAATCCACATCTGTCGCCAATATCATTGTAAGAAATAGCATCACCTACTTCGAAAGCCAATAATTGCAACATGTGCATTAATTTTTTGCCCTTATTGATTCGGTCTGTAACGCCTAAATTGGTAAAAATAACTTGGTCAACTAACTCTCTTAATTTTGGTTTTGCCTTTTCTAGATTTGAAACCACAGAAGGATAATTACCATAAATCAAACGTTGTTCTAACAAACTTTCTTCAACTGGTAAACCATTGTGTTGCGCCAACTCATAAAATGAGGGAGGCATTAATTGCATTTCTAATCCTTGTAATTGCAACACCTCACGCAATAATTCATCCATTACTGGTTCGTACGAACAAGTTAAAATCAACGTAATATTCCAATCAGTTGAAAGTAAAACCTCTATGATTTCTTGTAATTTATCAAGGTATTGTGCTTCGTGAATAACCACGTAACGATTCAATCCAAAAGATTCTTTCAATGATTCTTCAGAAACGACTTCAAACATTTTTTTTGTTGCACGTTTTTGTCCATTCAATTCCATATAAGCAAATCCTGCAGCCGTCAAAATTTCTTGCACGATTGTTTGCTTTCCAACTTCTCTAGGACCTGTTAAAAGAAGTAACTTGTTGGTAGCAATTTTTTGCTTAATAGCCTTGTATTGAATTCTAGGAATCATTTGCTTTGTATTTTTAAGCAAATGTAGAATTTAAAGGTATAATTCGCTCATTTTGTTTAAAAGTTGCGGTAATTGTTTAAAATTAGTTTAAAAGATTAAATCTTATTTTAGCCTTAATCTAAATTTCAAACTCATTTTTCAACCACAACGGCTAAAGCTTCAAATTGAGCTTTCACAACTTCAAATCGTTTAATTTTTTCTCTGCCTTGATTTGCATAAACAACATCTTTTGACTTTTCAAAACCTACAATTTCTTCTTGAATTTGAGCTATTTTATCGTCTACCATTTTTTGTAAATAAGCCATAAATTGAGGCATATACATTTTCGTGTAAACGTCTCCTTTTTCTTTTAATAGAGAGTAAATACCAACTGATTTTTCAAACGTTTCAACTTCTTGTCTTGTTACAAAAATGGTGAATGAATTTAACATTCCAACTTGATCAAAACTTTTCAATTCATCTCCTTTTAATGTTCTTTCAAAGAAAGAATAAGTATCAATTGAGCCATATTCACTATAAATAGCTCCAACCCCTGCTAATAATTGAGAAGTGTGTTCATTTTCTAGTTTTTTAGCATGTACTAAAGCCAAATCAGAGTTTATTTTACCAATAGCTACTAATGAAGTTGCAGCTACTAAATACGATTGATCTTTCTCTAGTTTTTCGATTAAGATATTCTCTAATTCTTTTCCTTCTAATGCGTTTACTAAAAATAATATCGCTTTTGCACGTACTTGAGAATTAGAATCTGTTAATGCTAAATTCTTAATTGCTTCAATTCCTCTCGTTTTAGAATCGTCTTTTAATTTATTTGCTCGATCAATCGCTAATATACGAATGTTCCAAAACGGATCTTTTAATGCGTCTAAAATCAATTGTTCAGGATGTAAATTGTTCGCTTTAGTCGCTTCAACAAGTGCATCTCTTCTTGCCTTATAAGAACCTCCATTGTAGAATTGGTGTACATATTGATCCAAAGGTTTTGCCTCACGAATTTTAGCTAATAACATTTGTTGATCATCAACAATGACATTGTTTAAAGTCCCTTTATAAGGGAACGTAAATGTTTGAGTAAGTTGATCTGCTACTATTTTATGAATGTGTTTTCCTTCTGAATCAAACACAGCAATTTGAATTGGTAATTTAAAAATAGGAGCTAATTCTAAATTCTGATTTTGTTCAATTGAAATCGAAACAGTTGAATTTGCTTTGTTGTTAAAATGTTTGAAATCCAAAATAGGATGCGCAGAACCTAAATACCATTGATTAAAAAACCAATTCAAATCTTCACCAGAAACTTCTTCAAAAGCCAAACGAAGTTGTGTGAATTCAGCCGCTTTGAATTTATTTGTAGTCAAGTATAAATTGATTCCTTTGAAAAAAGCCTCGTCCCCTAAATAACTTCGTAGCATATGTAAAATGCGTCCTCCTTTATTATAGGAATGTCCATCAAACATTTCTTCATTTTCGTTGTAATCAAACCAAACTAAATTATGGTAACCATCTGCTTGAGCCGATTGAAAATAACCATCTGCTTCTTTTTCAGCATTGTATGCAGCTTCGTCTAATCCAAAACGATATTCGTCCCATAAGTATTGAGAATAATTTGCAAACGATTCATTCAGTGTTAAATTCGACCAAGATTCACATGTTACTAAATCACCAAACCAATGGTGGAATAATTCGTGAGCAATCGTTGATTGATCGTTGTCGTCTAGTAATTCACGTTCATTTTTATAGGCATAATCACCAAAAATTACTGCTCCTGTATTTTCCATCGCTCCAGAAACATACTCTCTAACAACCATTTGAGAATATTTATCCCAAGGATATTCTACACCAAGTAATTTTGAAAAATAAGCAATCATATTCGGTGTTTCTCCAAAAATAGCTTTTGCGCTTTTTTCCCAAGCTGGCTCAACGTAGTAATTCACTTCCATTTTAGAACCATCCGGACGCGTATAAAAATCTTTTACCACTTTAAATTCACCAATTCCCATCATAAATAAATAAGGAGAATGAGGTAAATCTTGTTTCCAATAATCTGTTCTTGTTCCGTTTTGATTTATTTTAGAACTGATTAATTTTCCGTTTGAAAGCGTTGTATATTTTGAATCAACTGTAATATATACTTCTTGAGTAGATTTAGAATTTGGAGAATCAATTGTTGGGAACCAAACTGAATTTGCTTCCGATTCACCTTGTGTCCAAATTTGAGGCATTTGTTCTTTATTTTCGCCTTTTGGATTAATAAAGTATAATCCTTTATCAGAAGTAATAGCTGCACTTCCCGAAAGTGCTCGTTCTTCAGGTTTAGAAACATATTCAATTTTAACCGTATAATTTTCAGTTCGTTTGTACGATTTATCAAGTGTGATTTTCAGTACATCATTTGAATAAGTATATACCAAAGGTTTATTCGCTAAAGAAACATTTTTAATTTCCATTCCTTTTGCATCCAAAATCAAACTATCAGAAGAATAAAAATGAGGTTTTGCAGTAATGTAGGCGATTCCATTCATTTTGGAAATGGTCCAATCAAAATTCACTTCAAGTTTAGTATGAATCAAATCAGTAAGAACATTTCTAGTTGCACGATAAACAGCTCTTTCGGATGGTAACGAAACTTCTTTGATTTCATCTGAATTAGACGATACAGTTGCAGCTGATTCTAAATCTGAAGTATTTGCCTCTTTATGAAAAGAACCACAAGCTACAAGAGTTGCTAAAAGAGGAAGAAGAATATAAAAAGTTAATTTGTTCATATATTAAAATATTTAGTACAAATCTGTTAAAATAATTTGGATTTTTATCCATCTAAATGATGAAAGGAAATTTGAGCCTTTTAAAAACTAATTTTTAATGCTGAAAATAAAATTACAATCAGTTTATTTCTGTCTCTAGATTTGAATTTGTAGAAATTCTAATAGATTGTATTATTTTTGTGCAAAAAATAAGGCTAAATGGAAAATCGAGTTTGGAACATTGACGAAAAAGAAACGAAATCAAGTAGTGGATCTGTTGTAAAATGGGATGATGAACGTTTTTTTACCTTAACTTTTAATGGAAAAGAATTTTTCGGAGAGATTTTAGAAGAAAAATCAGAAGATCACAAACTGAAAATTAAAATCAATCACCGTGTTTTCGAAGTAAAGAAAAAAGGTGAATTAGATGAATTAATTGCTGCTTTAGGATTAGATGTTCCAAAAGTGAGAAAATTAAAAGAACTACAAGCACCAATGCCGGGTCGAATTGTAAACATTGCTGTTACAGTTGGTCAAGCTCTTGAAGTTGGAGATGAAATCCTTTCTTTAGAAGCCATGAAAATGGAAAACGTATTAAAGGCAGAAGGTGTTGGGACAGTTAAAGCTATTCACATCGCAACAAATGATGTAGTAGATAAAGGTTCTGTTTTGATTGAATTTGAATAAAAAACATACAAGATAATCGTCATAAAAACGGGAGGTAATTCAATTTATCTCCCGTTTTTTTATGATTAAAATCATGCTTTGATTGTTTCGTGATGGGCATCACATTTTTAAAAATCGAACTCCCATAACTTTGCTTTAATTATTGAAAAGTAATAATAAAATTACGACATCAATAATCTACTAAAGTTATTATTCACACGATTTAAAATTAAGAAGTATGCCAGTTTATCAACTTCAAGGAAAGATTCCACACAAAAGACACATTGTGTTCCGCAAACCAAATGGTGACTTATACCACGAGGAATTATTTGGAACAGAAGGTTTCGCCGGAGTTTCCTCTTTATTGTATCACCTTTATCCTCCAACTATGGTGGATGAAATCAAAGCTCCGTACTCTGTAAAACCAGAAGTAGCTTTAGATGACAACATTAAAGCATTAAGTTTTTTAAGTTTCGATGCAACACCTACAAGTGATTATATCGAAAGTCGTAAAGTTCTTTTCTTCAACAATGACATTGCAGTTGCAGTTGCAGCTCCAACTTCATCTATGAATGATTATTACTTTAAAAATTCGGATGCGGATGAATTAATTTTCGTTCACAAAGGAAATGGAGTTTTAAAAACAGCGTATGGTTCTGTTGAATTTGAATACGGAGATTATTTAGTAATTCCAAGAGGAACAGTTTATCAATTCGTTTTCGAAACAGAAGAGAATAAATTGTTAATCACTGAATCGTATAGTCCGATTAAAACACCAAAAAGATATACAAACGATAAAGGTCAATTTTTAGAGCATTCACCCTTCTGTGAGCGTGATTTTAAATTACCAACTAATTTCGAAACACACGACGAATTCGGACAATTCGAAATTAGAATTAAAAAGAAAGATGTAATTTATTCTACACTTTACCAATCACACCCATTTGATTTAATTGGTTGGGATGGATACAATTATCCTTATGCGTTCTCAATTTTTAATTTTGAACCAATTACAGGAAGAATTCACATGCCTCCTCCGATTCACCAAACTTTCGAAGGTGCTGGATTTGTGATCTGTTCATTCGTTCCACGTTTGTATGATTATCACCCAGAAGCAATCCCAGCTCCTTATCACCACAGTAATATCGATTCTGATGAATTATTGTACTATGTAGATGGTGATTTCATGAGTAGAAATAACATTCAAAAAGGACAAATTACGTTACATCCTGCAGGAGTCCCACACGGACCACACCCTGGAGCAATTGAAAGAAGTATCGGTAAAAAAGAGACAGGAGAATTAGCAGTAATGATTGATCCATTCTCACCGGTAAAAATCACAAAAGAAGCCATGAAAATTGAAGTGAAAGATTACTACAAATCATGGAGAAATGCAGAAAAATTAGAAACGATTTAAGTTATAAAACATTAAAATTCAAGAATAAATGGAAACTAAAGATTTAACAAACGTTGCAAATTTTAATTACGGAATTGAAAAAATATTTGACGAAGCAGCTGATTTCTTACCATTATTAGGAACTGATTATGTGGAGCTGTATGTAGGAAATGCAAAACAATCTGCTCACTACTATAAAACAGCATTCGGTTTTCAAGAAATCGCTTACTCTGGATTAGAAACAGGTGATAAAGAGAAAACATCTTATGTTTTAAAACAAGATAAAATCCGATTAGTATTAACGACTCCTTTTGATCCAGAAAGTGAAATTTCTCACCACATTCGTAAACACGGAGATGGAGTTAAAGTAATCGCTTTATGGGTAGATGATGCAAGAAGCGCATTTGAAGAAACGACTAAAAGAGGGGCGAAACCATATTTAGAGCCAACAGTTTTAACAGATGAATTTGGTGAAGTTGTAAAATCAGGAATTCATACATATGGAGATACAGTTCATATTTTCGTAGAGCGTAAAAACTACACAGGAGTATTTATGCCAGGTTTTGTTGAATCGAAAAATGATTACAAACCTTCTTCAACAGGATTGAAGTACATCGATCATATGGTAGGTAACGTTGAATTAGGTGAAATGAATGAAGTGGCGAAATTCTACAGAGATGTTCTTGGTTTTGCGAATTTAATCACTTTCGACGATAAAGATATTTCTACTGAATACACTGCTTTAATGAGTAAGGTAATGACAAATGGAAATGGTCGTATTAAATTTCCGATCAACGAACCTGCTCACGGATTAAAAAAATCTCAAATTGAAGAATACATTGAATTCTACAAAGGTTCTGGTTGTCAACACATTGCAGTAGCTACAGATGATATCGTTTTCACAATTTCAGAAATGAGAAAAAGAGGTGTTGAATTCTTACATGTACCTGGCTCTTATTATGATAACGTTGAAGCACGCGTAGGAAACATCAGCGAAGATTTAGCGATATTAAAAGGTTTAGGAATTATGGTTGATAGAGATGAAGATGGGTATTTATTACAAATTTTCACGAAACCAGTAGAAGATAGACCAACTTTATTTTTCGAAATTATTCAACGTAAAGGGGCAAAATCTTTCGGTAAAGGAAACTTTCAAGCTTTGTTTGAGTCAATCGAGGCAGAACAAGCAAGAAGAGGAACTTTATAGATTGAGATAAAGATTGAGTAAATTATCTCATTATTAAAAATAATAGATGATTGAGTTCATCGAATTCAGGGGGAGGATACATTTCATTCCCCCTTACTTTTTTAAACCTATTTTTTTGAAATACAATTCCATTTGAATGACTTTAATCAGTTTCTTAAATCCTTAACATAAATTGGGATGAGGTTCCTATAAGAATCTTTTACATTTGTATAAACTATGGTTTTCAGCTCTTATAAACGCTGAAAAATAACACAAAATAAACTAAAAATGAAAACGATACATTTCGCTAAAGAAGATGTAAGTCACGAAACTTTTTCTTCGGCATTACGCAAAAATGTCACTAATTATTTCAAAGAAAATAATATTTCATCCAATGCAAATGCAACGATGGTTATTAAAACAATCGCCATGGTTTCTATGTATTTGGTGCCTTTTTTTGTGATTTTAGTATTTAATCCATCTGCTTGGATTGCTTTGGCATTAACAGTTTTAATGGGTATAGGAATTGCAGGTACAGGAATGGGAGTGATGCACGATGCTGTTCACGGTTCATATTCTAAAAATAAATGGGTAAACAATTTACTAGGAGGAACGATTTATCTTCTAGGCAGTAATAAACTAAATTGGAAAATTCAACACAATGTTTTACATCATACGTATACAAATATCAATGAGTATGATGAAGATATTGATTCTAAAGGTCCTATTCGTTTGGCGGAAAATTCGGAAATAAAACCATTTCATAAATATCAATACATTCATGCATTTTTCTTTTACGGATTAATGACGATTGTTAAAACGTACAACGATTTTCCTCAATTAGCGAAATACAATAAATTAGGTTTAACAAAAGGTCAAAATGTCAATCCAACAATTGAATATCTAAAAATGATATTAAGAAAAGTAGTATACATGGTTTTAATTATAGGATTACCCTTGTATTTTACTGATTTCACTTGGTGGCAAGTATTAATTGGATTTTTCGTAATGCACTGGGTTGCAGGATTTATTTTAGCAGTTATTTTTCAATTAGCACACGTCGTAGAGGGAGCTGATCAACCAATGCCAACTAAAGATGGAAATATCGACAATGAATTTGCCGTGCATCAATTGCTAACAACTTCTGACTTTGGAAGAAATAATGGTTTTTTAAACTGGTTTGTAGGCGGATTAAATTTTCAAGTAGAACACCACTTATTCCCTCATATTTGTCACGTTCATTATAAAAATCTTTCATACATCGTTGAAAAAACAGCGAAAGATTTTAATCTTCCTTATAACTTAAAACCTTCGTTTGGTGCTGCTGTGAAATCACACGTGAAACGTTTAAAAGAATTAGGGAGTAAATAATTGACTTCGAGAACCTCAGTCAACTTTTACTTCGTTTAGTTAATCCTTTTAATAGGGAAATATAAAGTTATCTATGCAAGCAACAAAAATTAGAGTTACAAAGGTTTTTACTTTTGATATGGCACATGCATTATTTGGATATGATGGTCCGTGTAAAAATATTCATGGGCATACGTATCGTTTAAGCGTGACATTAATCGGAGAACAAGTTCTGGAAGAAAACAATCCTAAACAAGGAATGGTGATTGACTTTACGGACTTTAAGAAAATTGTCAAAGAAAATGTAATCGATGTTTTTGATCATACGTTGGTTTTAAAAGCAGATACTCCACATGCTAAAATTCAAGGATTAACAGATAATTTTGAACGCGTGATTTATTCAGAGTATCAACCTTCTTGCGAAAATCTTATGTTAGATATGGT
>CAMDMY010000021.1 GCA_945902775.1 Chryseobacterium gleum
AATTCAAATCCTTCAAATCCTTTTTTCAAATCCATTTTAAATGGTGTGACCTGAAATTTACCAGTACCTGATGGAAATAATAATTGTTTATTTGCTTCAAAACAAAAATATTCCATTCCTCTAATATTTTTGATTTCAGGATCTTTCCCGACATTTATTTCATGTTTTTCAATCGCCCCCTCTAATTCAAATTGCTCATATCCTTCAAAATGTGTTGGTCTATATCTTGCATACACTTTTGCTGTCAGAACTAACGGCTCGCCTTCATAAATTTTTGTTTTCGACTTTTCTATCACTCCAAATGCAGGTTTTTTCAATTGTTTCGCTGAAAAGTCACCTGGAGCTGTTGAAATTGGTTCATCGCTTTCAATTTTAACAGTTACTGTGTTTGATTTGAAAACTTTCCTATCTTTTTTAATGTAAGCAGGACCAAAAGTATAAACACCTTCTTTCTTCATTCTTCCTATATTGGATTTATAAAAAAAAGAGGTCAACTTTCCTGTATTTGCATCATATTCGGTTTCACTTCCTTGCATCAAAGCGCCGCCTTGAATAAAAGCAGAAGGCAAATCAATCGTAATATTCCCACCCAAATTTGAAATCACTTTTACAGTAATCTCCTCTCCAACTTGCGCAACCTTTGGATCCACCATTAATTGAATCATCGGTTTTTGCGAATAACAAACACCGACTAATGTAATAAATATGATACCTACTATTCTATTTAACATCTTACCAATCTTTACCTGTTGTTGCCTGACCTTTTTCCCCTTTGTTCTTACCTACAAGTTTTCGCTTCGTTTCACTTTCTTGTTTCGAAAGTTTATCTAGCATTCTATCCACCCCTTTTTGGTTTGGCGACTTATTTTGAGATTTATTTTGAGGTTCATTCTTTGATTTTGGATTTCCCTTTGGTTGATTTTGAGTTTGAGGATTAGATTTTGGATTATCTTTATTTTGTTTTTGCTTTAATTTTCGAATTGCTTCTGATAAATTATAACGCGTTTGATTATCATACGGATTATTACGTAAAGATGTTTTATATGAATCAATCGCTCCCTGATAATTTTGTTGCTTCATTCTACTATTTCCAATATTATGAAATTTTCGAGCATTTTTTAATTTATCTAACTTACCATTCGATGGTTTTGTATATATCTTTTCAGCATCAGCGAATGATTTTGACTTATAAGCCGATTGAGCTATTTCATTTGATAAATCAATTCCTTTTGGAGCTGTTTTTTGAGCATTTTTATACAACTTCAAAGCTTTTGGGTATTCCTTTTGCTTATAGGCTTTTCGAGCATCATCCAAAGTATCTCTCCATTGTTGAGAAAAACTCAACGAATAAATTAAAACAAATAATATAGTATATAAATACTTCATTTCTTATTAACCATTTTATTTACCCAATCAAAACGTATACTTGCTCCTATTATATAAAGTATGTGGAAAAGTAATGCGAGAAATAATGGTAATTGATATTTCGTCTCTTTCACATTAAACTCTAAACCATCTACTTTGGTTCGTTTCATTCGGTTAATTTGTGTTAAAAGTTCCGTTAAATTTGGGAATGGGCTTGAACTCACAATCGAATATCCTTTCGCTTTTGAAGCAATTTCGTGGATGAATTTACCATTCACTTTTGAAACAATGGATTGACCATATTCATCTGTTTTATATCCTAATTCAGGACGAGTTGGATGATTAGGAACTAACCCACCAGATTCGGTTCCTAGTCCTAATACACAAAGTTGAATTTTATCTATTATGATTCTATCCAATACTTCGTTTGGATTTTCTTCGTGATTCTCTCCATCAGTCACTAAAATGATTCCTTTTGTTGCGTTTAACTTTGAAAACATCCCAACAGAAGTTGACAAAGCTTGTGCAATAT
This sequence comes from Chryseobacterium gleum, assembly GCA_945902775.1. GTDB lineage: Bacteria > Bacteroidota > Bacteroidia > Flavobacteriales_D > Crocinitomicaceae > CAIUKX01. Next base: position 1,898 of record CAMDMY010000021.1, read on the forward strand.
TTGTCCCCTGATTCGAAATCATATTGGTCTGAATTTCATTGATAAACATTTTGGCGGCATAGTAATCATTTGTTAGTGGTAATTGAACATATGACCCTCCAGCAAAAACAACAATCCCTAATCGTTCACCGTGTAAGTTATTAACCAATTGAATCAAAGCTCTTTTCGAAATTTCTAAACGAGACATATTCCGATCAATATCTCTAGTATTCATTGAATTTGAAACATCAATAGCAACTACTAATTCGGATGTATCTGCTGAACCTTGTACTTTTTTATTTCCATAAACTGGTATTGCTAAAGCAATAATTAAAAATACAATCGCATTTCTAAAAAAGAAAAATCGTAAAAAAGTTTGAAAATTAGAAATCGGCAATAAAAAATAGTGCTGCAATTTTGGTTGAATCCCTTCTGCAATTTTATTTATCTTCAATAATTTCTTGAAAAACAAGCTTCCAATCGGTAAAAAAACTAAATTCAACCAGAAAACATTCGGATATTTAAATGCTAAATGGTCCATCGTGATTTCATTCCCTAATGTATCATAAACTGAAATTATTAATAAAAATAAACACCAGAAAATTGCCTCCCAAACAAGTAAACTTGTTAAAATCAAACCAATTCTATATGTAAATTTAGAGTTACTCATTTGTTCTAAATAAAATAGATTTAACACTCCAAGTTAAGACTAAAAGTAACAATGCCCAATTTAAAAAACCTGATGGATTCGCCGGCGGATCTATTTGATAGTGTTTATCGAGTATTTTTCGTTTCTCTAATTGCTCGATCTCCTTATAAATAACTTGTAAACTCTGATTATCTGTGGCTCTAAAATATTTCCCTCCAGTTTTATCAGCGATGGTTTTCAACGTTTTTTCATCGATTTCAACCGGAACATTCTCGAAACGAACACCAAAAGGAGTAATAATTGGAGAAAGCGCTTCACCATTTGTACCCATACCTATTGTATACACTCGAACATTTTTCGCTTTTGCTAATTCTGCAGCTGTTTCGGGTGATATTTCTCCAGCGCAATTACTTCCATCTGTTAATAATATAATCACTTTAGATGGAAGTGAATCATTACGTAATCTTGAAACTGCCGTTCCTAAACCTGTTCCAATTGCAGTCCCTTGTTCTAAATCTTCACCCGTAACCTTATCTATTTGATCTTTTAAAATCGTGTAATCTAATGTTGTCGGACAAGCTGTAAATGCTTCACCTGCAAAAACGACTAAACCAATTCTATCACCTTTTCTACCTTCAACAAACTCTTTAGCAACCATTTTTGAAGCTTCTAACCTATTCGGTTCAAAATCTCTAGCAAACATGGACAATGAAACATCCATTGCAATCACAATATCAATCCCGTTTTTATAGCTTTCATTAAAATTTTCATCAGAACTCCAATTAAAGGGTTTAGCCAAAGCAACAATCAATAGAACTAAAACAAACGCATAGACAACAATGAAAATTTTTCTTACATCTGAAATCCAAACCGATTTTAACTGATTTTGTTCAGCGTCTGTTCTTGAAAACTTTACTTCTCCAGATTTCTTTTTTTCATTTTTCCACATTAAATAAATGAAAACAGGTACAAACAATAACAACCACAACCAATGTGGAGCTAGAAAATCATATTCCCAAAATAATATATTCCAATTATTCAACATCTTCTAGTTCTAATAAGGAAGTTTGTTCTACGATTTGTTTCGCTGTAGATGAAAGTCGAATAACCGTAATTTCTTCTGGTTCAGACTTCGCAAATTTCACCATATCCGATTGATTCAAAATCTCTCCAATTTCATCAATCGTTAAGACAGGGATTCCTTTTTGAGTCAGTAATAATTTAGACTCATACGATGTTTTCTCTATTAAACTTAAGGCATAACGTTTAGATAAATATTCTCTTAATATAAAAGACAATTCAACATAGTGTTCTTTTAAAAGTCCTTGCTTCCACAATTGTTTTTTCTCTAAATTCTGAATTGCTAAAATGGTTTTTTCTTTTAATGAAAGTGGGCGAACAACTTCATTTAAAATCGGTTTTAATTTCTCTTTTTTACGGTTTCTTAATCGATAGAAAATAAATAAACCGATAAGAATAAGTAGAACGGTATAAAACCACCATCCATTTTTGGAATTAAATTCTTTTAATGCTTCTTTGATAGAAAACTTTTTTGGTGGAAGTTTCACAAACGACTCTTTAATATCATAAATATCTTGACCTTTTTTAGATTTCACTAAATCAACGAAAAATGAAACAGATGGAAAATAATTAACTTTCCCGTTAATTGTATATTTCACTGTCTGAATTTGAAAAAAACCTGAATCCCAAGGAGTTACTTTATACGACCCAAACCATTCTCTCTTTCCTTTATTAATTAATATAGTATCTTCAAACGGATCAACAATTTCAAGACTCGTTTTTTCTTTCTGATTTTTAGGATTTTGCGCCGCTAAATTTAATTTAAAAGGCTCAAAACTAATGTTTTCACCATTTTTTAAAGTAACGTGATAGGTAACGACAAATTGTTCACCTACCAAAAGTTTATTTTTATCGAGTATGGTTTGGCCCTCTTGTCCGAAAACAAAGAAACCAATCAAACTCAAAAAAACTATGTAAATCCAATTTCTCATTTTCCTCTTTGCTGAAATAATGCGATTAATGGTCTAATAAAATTGTCATCTGTTGAAATTGAGACATAGTCAATTCCAGATTTTTTAAATTCACTAAATAATTTATTTTCTAAATCTTTATATCCGTTCAAATAATTCGATCTCACCTTTTCAGAATTAGTATTCACCCAAGTTGTATTTCCTGATTCGGCATTGTATAATTGAATCAATCCCATTTTAGGGAGCTCATATTCAGCAATATCACTCAATCTTATAGCTACCATATCATGCTTTTTGTTACTCACTTTTAGTCCTTCCATGAAATTATTATCATCCATAAAATCACTGATCACAAACGATATACTTCGCTTCTTTTGGGTATTTCTAAAAAACTTTAAAGCTTCATTAATATTTGTCCCTTTACTTTTAGGTTTAAATTCTATTAATTCTCTTAAAATAACCAATGCGTGTTTTCGACCTTTATCAGGTACTATATACTTTTCAACTTGATCCGAAACGAAAATTGCGCCTACTTTATCGTTATTATTTATTGCAGAAAATGCTAAAACAGAGGCTATTTCTAAAGAAAGCTCTTTTTTCGATTTCTCAACCGTTCCAAATTCTTCAGAACCAGAAATATCGATTATTAACATTACAGTTAATTCTCTTTCCTCTTCAAAAACCTTCACAAACGGACTATTAAAACGAGCAGTTACATTCCAATCAATCGTTCGCACCTCATCTCCTATCTGATAATCTCGAACTTCACTAAATGCCATACCTCTTCCTTTGAACGCCGAATGGTATTCACCAGAAAAAACTTGTTTTGTCAAGCCTTTCGTCTTGATTTCAAGTCTTTGTATTTTTTTTAGAAGTTCTTTGGTATCCATTTTTATATTTTTTGCAGTGGATGATCGCGATCATCCAGTACTTCGCGACCATCCAACACATCGATCATTCATTATAAATTAAAAAACAATCAATAATTATTAAGGTACTTCAACTTTATTAATGATTTTTGAAATAATGTCGTTTGCTGAAATATTTTCTGCTTCTGCTTCGTATGTCAAACCGATACGATGACGCATTACATCTGGGGCAATTGCTCGAACATCTTCCGGAATTACAAATGCTCTATTTTGCAAAAAGGCAAATGCTTTCGCTGCTAATGCCAGATTAATACTCGCTCGAGGTGAACAACCAAAATCAATTAATGATTCTAAATGTCCAAGACCATATTTTTGAGGAGTTCTTGTTGCGTAAACTATATCGACAATGTATTGCTCTATTTTTTCATCTAGATAAATATCTCGAACTAATTCTCTAGAGCGAATAATATCAGATGCTGATACTACTTTTTTCACTTTCGCTAATCCTTCTTTTCTAACATTCGAACGAATGATTAATTTTTCCTCTTCTTTTGAAGGATAATCTAATAATACCTTTAGCATAAATCGATCAACCTGAGCTTCGGGTAAAGGATAAGTTCCTTCCTGATCAATTGGGTTCATCGTTGCTAAAACCAAAAATGGATCTGGTAAATTGAACGTCTCATCACCAATAGTTATTTGACGTTCTTGCATTGCTTCCAATAAAGCACTTTGGACTTTAGCTGGGGCACGATTAATCTCATCTGCCAAAACAAGATTTGAAAAAACCGGACCTTTTCGAACTGTAAAAGATTCTGTTTTTTGACTATAAATTAAAGTCCCTGTAACATCAGCTGGTAATAAATCAGGCGTAAATTGAATTCTACTAAAATCAACATCAATCGCTTCAGACAACGTTTTTATAGCTAATGTTTTAGCTAATCCAGGAACACCCTCAAGTAACACGTGGCCGTTCGCTAATAAAGCTATCAACAAACGATCTACCATATATTGCTGACCTACAATTACATTTGAAATTTCTTGTTTCAACTGTGACATTAAATAATTTTCATTTTTAATCTTTTCTCCTAAAATGCGTATAGCTTCAGAAGGATTAAGAGTATTATTTATTGTATCCGACATAATCATTGTAATTTTAACATGCAAAGTTGTTAAAGTTTCATCGGAAGCGCTTGTTTTTGCTGTTAAATAATGTTAACATTGCTCCTCGAAAATGAATAAAAATTGTTAAAATGGAACCACGTAAATGCCAAGAATGTGCTCAAGTATTAAGAGGTAGAAAAGATCAAAAATTTTGTTCTGATTATTGTCGTAATACTTATAATAATCGATTAAATGAAGATGCTACCAATTACGTTAGAAGAATCAATAACATTTTAAGAAAAAACCGAAGAATACTTGCAACCTTGAATCCAAATGGTAAAATAACTATAGAGGGTATTAAATTAGGTGAAGAAGGATTTAATTTTCATTATTTTACTAATATCTATAAAACTCAAAAAGGAGCTATTTACCATTTTTGTTACGATCAAGGTTATTTAAAAATGGAAAATGATCAATATATGTTAGTCCAAAAGCAAGATTACGTAAAATAGTTTATTTCTTAAATATTTGATTTACAGTTAAATAAATTAAATTTAATGTTTTTAATTAAACCTTTTCACAAATATTGTGTCTAATTTAAAAACAAGATTATTATTTTTAACTGAAATTTTTATACTATGAAACTTAAAACTGGATTATCGCTTTTTTTAGCAGGAGTAACTTTAAGCCTTGCAATTGTAAGTTGTAAAAAAACAACTACCACACCTTCTACTGACATTGACACTGATACCTCAGTTGCAGCAGATAATAGTTTAGCAGAGGGGATATATAACGATGTTCAAAATATTTCTGATCAAGCATCAAATGGGGATTTAAAATTTTACTCACCACTTTACAATGGTGACCTTCAAGATATTCAAACTTTTGAAAAAATTAGTTGTGCAACAATAACACACGACTCACTTTCAACTCCAAGAACTTTAGTTATTGATTTTGGTTCAACTAATTGTTTATGTCAGGATGGAAATAATAGAAGAGGTAAAATTAATATTTCATATATTGGAAAATACAGAGAAAGTGGTTCTGTTCATACCATTTCATTTACAGACTATTTTGTAAATGACAATCAAGTAACCGGCACAAAATCTGTTACAAACAATGGTTTAAATGCAAATGGACACACAACATTTACAATTGCAGTTGATGGACAAATTATAAAAGCAAATTCAGCAGGAACACTTACTTGGAAATCAAATAGAACGAGAGAATGGTTAGTAGGTGAAGATACAAAAACTTGGGTTGATGATGTATATTCAATAACGGGATCTACTTCTGGATCAAATTCTAACGGTAACTCATTCACTTCGTTAATTACAACTCCATTACATAGAGCTTTAAACTGTCATTGGTTTGATGCAGGAGTTCTAGAAGTAAATCAAACAGGGAAGGTTTTAAAAACAATTAATTACGGATCTGGATCTTGTGATGCGAATGCAACTGTAACTATTTTGGGTAAAACATATCCAATTACGTTGAAATAAAATCTTTTAAAAAGATACATGAAAGGCAGTCAAAAATGACTGCCTTTCATGTATATAAATCATTCCAATATTTTCTCCATAACATAATCCTCCATCAAAAAGCCATTCCCGATTTCTATATCTTCCTCCTTGACTATTTTAAACCTTTTCTTTAAATAAAAATCAATTGCCTTATTATAACGATTCACATTTAATGACAAACTATTGATTTTATTCAATTTGGAATACTGAAAAACATGCTCAATTAATTTATCACCTACTCCTTTTCCTTGAAATTCTGGTATTACATAAATTTTATGAATTTTAGCATTTCCTATAATTGGATAATTTAATTCGATTCCAATAAACCCTAAATCATTTCCATTATGATTCAAAATATAAAATTTATGGCCATTTTCAATCTGGGATGATAAAATATCGACTGAATACATCCAATCCAACATATATCTAATTTGTTCATTGGTAAGAATTTCTTTAAATGTTTCTGGCCATGTTAATTCAGCAATTACTTTAATTCTGAAAACATCTTTTTTTGAAACTTCAATTATTTCCATTCGCATAAATTGTTTTGATAAAATTAAAATTGCATTAGTAAATAACCTAAATTATTATCAAATTTTTCTGTTAAAATTTGATTTATATAGATAGAATTGTTATATTCGATAAAACGTATAAAAATTGATTATGAATACAATCACAACAGAAGGAGTGAAAATCACAGTAGATACCCAATTTAGGTCGGATTTATCTGAAGTGAATCAAAATCAATTCTTTTTTAATTACCACATTGAAATAACTAACAATAACGATTATTCTGTTCAACTTTTACATAGAGATTGGTATATATTTGATTCATTAAATTATCCAAATAAAGTAAGTGGTGAAGGAGTAATAGGTGAGCAACCTATTTTAAAACCAGGTCAAACATTTACCTATGTAAGTGGTTGCGATTTAACTTCTGAAATCGGACTAATGAAAGGCTTTTATACTTTTAAAAACTTAATTAATCACGATTTTTTTAAAGTTGAGATACCTTCTTTTCAATTAGAATATAAGGGAAAATTAAATTGATCTAAAAAAATAAGGAAGTTCATATTTTTAATTAACTGTTGTTGCATACATTTGTATGTAACAACAGTTTTTTTTTATGAAATATCTTTATCTTTTCTTTTTAATATTAGTAATTACATCTTGTGCAAGTATCCAACCTGAAACACCCACTATTTCAGTCACTGAAACACCTGCATTAGTACAACCCTCATCTACTGTTGTTGTGCCTATAAAAATAAATTTAACCCCTTACTTTAAAGATACTGATAAATCAATCCCTAAAAAATTTACTGGAAAAGAAGAAAATTGTGAAGGTGTAAGTTTTGCATATTCATTCTTAAGAGATCCTATTTCATTTAAAGGAGATGGAAATGACTTACAATTTAACGTTAATGGAAAATATTCTTTGAATATAAATTATTGTCCTCAATGCACTGATTTATTTAATAATAAGGGGAATTGTATTGTCCCTCGACTTTATGCTAGTTGTGGGAATAATGGAGAGCCAATGAGAGAAATTTCTGTTGGATACACAACTTCAATTGATTTAGCTAATGATTTTAAATTAAAATCTTCAACCAATTTAAGAAATGTCGATATAAAAAATCAATGTGAGATTACCGTATTCAAATATGATGCATCAAAAACACTAAAAAAAGAAATTACAAAAGCGTTAGAAAATTTAGAGCGTGACATTGACAAAGAGATTGGAAAAGTAAATTTAAAACCTGAAGCAGAAAAAGCATGGAAAATAATTGCTCAACCAATTTCACTCGGTAAATTTGGTTATTTTCATACCAACCCATCAAAAATTGGATTCGACAATCTTAATTTCAAAGATAATTATGCAACTGCCGAATTAGCATTGGTTTTAAGTCCAACTCTAACCACAACTAAATTAGATTACAAACCCATTACCTTACCTAAACTAAGTGATGTTAAACAAAGTAAAGGCTTCAATATAACATTAGATGTAGTTGCAACTTACGATTCGTTAAGTAAAATATTAACTTCCGAATTAAAAGGTAAAGAGATAATGCTAAAAAAGAAAAAGGTAATTTTTGAAAGTATTGATGTATTTGGAGCATCTAACAATCAATTAAATCTTAAAATTGGTTTTTCAGGTAGCAAAAAGGGAACCTTATACTTGGTTGGAACACCTAATTTCAATGAAGAAACACAAACAATTTCATTTCCTGATATGACTTTTGACGTGAAAACTAAAAGTGCTTTATTGAAATCTGCAAAATGGTTATTCAGTGATAAAATAACAGATGCATTGAGAAAAAGTTCAACTGTTGATTTACATCCACATCTTAAAAATGTTCAGCAAATGATGGAAAAACAGTTGAATACCAAACTTGAACAAGGTGTTATTTTAAAAGGATCGATTACTCAAATATCAATGAAAGGCATTTATCCAAACAAAGAGTCACTTATATTAAGAGTTAACACAACTGGTAATTTAGAATTAGAAATGTAATTTAAGGTTAAGATTGAGGCTAAGGTAGAGATTAATATGAAACTTAACGAAAACTGAACTTGTCGAAGTTGAATTTAAGGTAGAGATATAAAAGAATTATCTTTTTTGTCCTCTTGTTTTTGGCTTTTTGTATTTCTTTTTAATTTCAATTTTGTATGATCCCCCCAAGTTAACTTTCGTGTTTTTCTTTTTCTTCTCATGAAAAGCACCTAACGAATCTTTAATATTTGCTTCTGGAGAATAATTTACTCCAGGAATTTCTGGTCGTTCTTGTTCGATTAACTCATCAGAAATTACAACTTCTTGAGGGAAATCATGCATTGGAATTTTCATTTTCATCATTTCCTCAATTGGAAACTGATATTTTTGTTCGGCTAATGTTATAAAAGAAATTGCAACCCCATCTTTATCCGCTCTTCCTGTTCTACCAATTCTATGAATGTAATTTGAAGAATCATCTGGCATATCAAAATTGATCACATGCGTCACATCTGAAATGTCCAAACCTCTTGATACTAAATCCGTTGCGATCAATCCTCTACTCACTCCATCTTGAAAATGTCTCAACGAATTAAATCTGAAATTTTGAGATTTATTAGAGTGGATAATACCAAATTCACCTGGATATTCTAAAGAAATTAAATCATGTAATTGATCAGCTAATCGTTTACTACCCGTAAAGATCAACACTTTTGTCATGTCTTTATTATTCGCTAACAAATGAAGCAATAAATTTACTTTCGTAAAGAAATTTGGAACCGAATAACCCGATTGAATAATTTTTTCTAATGGAGTTCCGTGAGCTGCTGCTTCAATTTTTTGAGGACTATTAAAATATTCTTCAATAATTAATTCAACATTTTCATCTAATGTTGCTGAAAAAAGTAAATTTTGACGTTTTTCGGGCATCAATTCTAAAATGTTTTTCAATTGAGTTCTGAATCCCAAATTCAACATTTCATCCATTTCGTCAATCACCAATTTCTGAATACATTTCATTTTTAATGTACCATTCAATGACAAATCTAAAATTCTACCAGGAGTAGCGACTAAAATGTCAAGACCTTGTAATAACATCAATTTTTGAGTATTAATGTTTGCTCCTCCATAAACTCCTCCAACACGAACACTCATGAATTCCGTTAGTTTCTCAACCTCTTCAACTACCTGAATAACAAGCTCTCTAGTTGGAACTAAAATAACAACTCTAGGTTCAACTTGGTTAGAAAATTTTAATTGATTTAAAATCGGAAGAAGAAATGCTAACGTTTTTCCTGTACCTGTTTGTGCTAAACCAACAACATCTTTACCTGACATAATAACTGAAAATGCTTTACTTTGAATCGTTGTAGGATGTTCAAAACCTAAACTTTCGATTGCTTTCAAAAGCTGTTTACTTAAATTCAATTCGCTAAAAGTCATGATGTGTATTTGTTTATATTGTGTAAAGGTACAAAAAAGACAGCGAAATCAACATTGAGAAGCGGATAAGTTAATTACACCAAGGAAATCAGCATGGTTTAATACCTTACTTTTACAAAGAATATTATTGAAATTATTCAAGCTAAGTAATGTCAGATAAAGTCGCAAAAGATTTAGAAGTTCAATTAAAATTAAAAGATTTTAAATTAAATTCTTTGTTAGAAATTACGACTGCCATTAACTCAAATCAGGAAGTGGATCAATTGATTCGAATTTTCGAATTTATTCTAAAAGAACAATTAGGCTTTGACAAATTCATTTTGTTTAATAAACAAGAAGATTGGATTTACTTATTAAAAACTGGTTTCAAAGGCAAAATCAAAGATATTGAGGTAGAACGAGATCTATATAGATTCAAAGATATTACAGTAATTGAATCTTCCCCTTCTTCGATTTTAAATGAATTTGATGTTGTCGTGCCTATCATACACAAAGATAAACCGTTAGGTTTTTTACTAATCGCTGGATTAGAACATCAAAAGTTAAAAGTTGCAGAAACAATGACCAATATGAGTTTTATTCAAACTCTAACAAACATAATTGTTGTAGCCATCGAAAACAAACGAATGGCAAAAGCAACAATCAAACAAGAACGTTTAAAAAAGGAATTAGAAGTCGCTTCTGTGATGCAAAAACTGCTATTTCCATCCGATTTACCTTCAAATATCCGAATGGATATTTCTGCAAAATACAAACCTAGACACGAAATTGGCGGAGATTATTACGATTTCATTCCACTTGGAAATGAAGAATACATTTTGTGTATGGCAGATGTTTCCGGAAAAGGAATTAGTGCCGCATTATTAATGGCTAATTTTCAAGCTACTATTAGAACTATTTTCAGGTATCAGCGATTTGAAATGGATTTCTTGTTGGAAGAATTGAACAAAAAAGTAATGAGAACAGCAAAAGGAGAAAAATTTATCACCTTTTTTATTGCTCATTATAATGCTGACACTCGAGTTCTAAAATATGTAAATGCTGGACATAATCACCCGTTTATTACCAATGGTAAAAAAGTGGAGATGTTAAATCAAGGATGTATAGGTCTTGGCATGATGGACGAACTTCCATTTATCAATGTAGGAGAAAAAATACTAGCACCAAATACAACACTAGTTCTATATACTGATGGAGTTGTAGAATTACAAAATATGACTGAAAATCAATTCGGGCTGGATAAATTGGTAAAAATGATTCATAGCTATTACCCTCTGAAAATGGAAGATTTAAATAATTTAATCTTCTCTAAATTAGATGAATGGCGAGGTCCTTTAAAATTAGTAGATGATACGGCTATTTTTAGTTGTCGATTCTTTTAAAGACATATAAAATGATAAGAATAACGGATCAATTTATTGAGAATTGTTTTAAATATCCCAACAATAATGCTCTTTTCATTAATGAAAAATACTTCACTTATTCAGAATTATTAAATCTTACATTTTCAATTCTTTTAGATTTAAAAAAAGAAAATAATATTGATTCTAAAATTGCTATTTATTGTAGTGATGATATAGAAACTTATTCTTCTATTTTAGCCGTTTCGATACTTGGAGCTTGTTATGTTCCGATAAATTCAAGAAATCCAATTCAACACTCATTAGAAATAATCGAATCAGCAGGAATTAGAACCATTTTACATTCGAATAAAATCGATATTCCACAAGAATTAACAAATTATAATTTACAAGCTGTTTTTATAGAAACTAGGAATTGTTCTTTCTCAAAACAAGACCTAGTCGCTACTATTCATCAGGAGAACGCTTATTTACTTCATACATCGGGTTCCACAGGAAAACCTAAAGGCGTTAACATTAAACATATACAAGTTGAAGCATTTTTTGATTTTTTCACAGAAGAAAATGGATTTCATTTTTCCGAAAAAGATCGATTTATACAACCATTTGAATTGACATTTGATGTTTCTGTATTTTGTTTATTTATGCCATTAAATCTTGGTGCCTGTTGTTATGTAGTGCCCAAAAATGGATTGAAATTTTTAGAAACCATTCGATTATTGAAAGATCATTCGATTACCGTTTCTACGTTTGTTCCTACCATATTAAACCATATTGATAAGTACCTTAATGAATTACAACTTCCTTCATTAAAATACAGTTTTTTCATTGGCGATAAATTGAGTCACAACTTAACGTGTAAATGGAAAAAATCGATACCTAATGCAGAAATCTTTAATTTTTACGGCCCAACAGAGGCAACGATTATGTGCTCTTATTATAAATGGGAAGAATATATAAGTAAAATTGAAAGTGTAAATGATATTGTTCCTATTGGTAAATTATTTCCAAACTTAGAATATAAAATTATCAATGAAGAGAAAATTGCACAAAGTCAAGAAATAGGTGAATTATACATCTATGGAAATCAAGTAATTACATCTTATAATAATCTAACGAATGAAGATTCATTCTTGAATATTGAAGTCGAAAAAAAATATTACAAAACAGGGGATCTTGTGCATTTAAATGAAGATGGAAATTTAATTTATCATTCCAGAGTAGATAGACAAGTTAAAATTAATGGCTATCGAATTGAAATCAATGAAATTGAAGCTTGTATTAGAAGAAAAATAAATTACCCATTTTGCGTAACAACCTTTAAAAATAAAAATCAACTTAATGAACTTGTTTTGTTTATTGAGAATAAGGTTGAGGTTGAGGATTTGATAAACTTTTTGAAGCAGGAATTACCTAGTTATATGATACCTCAAACAGTAATTAATATTAAAAACATTCCTTACAATTCTAACCAAAAGATTGATTTAAAAAAATTAAACGAAATTTATCTTTTGAATCAGTCCATTTGATAATATTGCTTTAATTTTACACTGATATGGATAATCATTTATTAAATAGACTTCAAGCCGTTTTTAGAACATTTTTCAAAAATGAATCTATCCACTTAACGGAGACAACGACAACTGAAGAAATTGAGAATTGGGATTCTATCACTCATTTAAATCTAATCAATGAAATCGAGAATCAATTTGGAATTTCATTTTCATTTGAAGAAATTTTAAAAATGAAAAATGTCGGAGAGTTAATCGAAATAATTAACAGCAAAGGAATCTAATGGAATTAACTTCTCTGTATTATCTTGTTTTTATTACTATTACACTGATTATATTTAATCTTATTTCAAATAAAATTAAACCAACCATTTTAATCATTTCAAGTTTACTTTTTATTGGGTTATTTTCTATTGACACACTCTTTGTTTTTCTTTTCGGAACACTAAGCACTCATTTTATAACTACTAAAATGATTCGTATTTCAAACAGTCTTGAAAAAAAGATAGTTTTTAGAATTGGCTTAATCTTCAATATATCTCTTCTATTTATTTTTAAATTCATCGAATCGAATTATCATATTGTATCTTTCTTTGATCCAAATAAAATGATTCTTTTTGTGGGGATTTCATTTTTCAGTTTACAAAATATTGCTTATTTAATAGATAATTATTACAACAGAATTAAACCTTCTAATCTGAGTGAATTCATACTCTTCAATTCATTTTTTCCAAAATTTATAGCTGGGCCAATAACCAAAATACAAGACTTCAAATTTGATAAAGCTATTCCAATAAATTCAGTTCAGATTCAAAATGGCATTAATAGAATAGCCTTGGGACTTCTAAAAAAAATGGTCATTGCTGATCGAATCGCACCAATTATCGCTCATAATTTTGAAGAAACAAATCCAACTTTTGGATTAACTAACTTAGTTGTTGCTTATTTATTTACCATCCAGTTGTATTTTGATTTCTCAGGTTATTCAGATATAGCAATAGGGAGTGCTAAATTATTTGGAATTCAACTTCCTGAAAACTTTAACTTTCCACTAAACTCAAAATCAATAAGTGAATTTTGGAGAAAATGGCACATAACGCTTTCCAGTTGGTTAACTAATTATGTATTTTATCCTATTTCATTTCGATATAGAAAATTGAAATATTGGGGTATCATTACAGCTTTAACAATTACCTTTTTACTTTCTGGTATTTGGCACGGAATAGGATTAACGTTTTTAATTTACGCACTCAGTCACGCTTTATATTTAATCATTGAAACATTTATCAAAAAACCTAAAATTCTAATTTTAAATAGATTAACCTCATTAATTTCTATTTTTTTAACCTTCAATTTAGTCAGTTTAAGTTTTGTCTTTTTTCGTTCAACCTCAATTGAACAATCCTTTCATAAACTAAAAAGCATTTTCAGTTTTTCTTTTTTTCCGAAACAATTAGTAACCGATTTTACGCAATATATTGCCATAGGTGGCGAACAAGAAAACATTTTTAATCTATATGTTACTATCATTTTGACAGCGCTATTTTTAATATTTGAAAAAAGAATCTATAATCGTTTTAATTCAAATCAAATAAACATAGTAGGACTAATTATACTTCTTCTAATCATTTCATTTTTTGGAATATTTGATGGAAGTAAAAACTTTATTTATTCTCAATTTTGATGAAATTACTGAGGAAAACATTTCTTTCTATTACTTTTATTACCTTAACATTATGGGGGTCTGAAAAATTGTATGATTTATTTCTATCAAACAACCTTTACAGTAAGCAATCTTATATATTGAAAAGGAGAATAAATGCAGATATTATAATTACAGGAAACTGCGTTCCATTAACAACTCTAAATCCATCAATAATTGAAAAAGAAACAAAAGAAAAAACATATAATCTCGCTGAATATCATTCAAATATCACAGATAACTTTTTGACTTATTACCTCTATCTTAAAAACAATAGGGTCCCAAAAAAAATATTCATCTATATTAGTCCTGAAACTTTTGACCCATTATTTAACACCTTTAACACCTATCGTTTTTCATCTCTTATGAATGAGAGAAAAGTAAAAGAAATCGTTAAAAAAAATGACCCCTCTTATTTTTTCGCATCCTACATACCCTTTTTGAAATACGGATATTATAACAATCAAACACATTTTAAAGCAATTCAGGGGGCGAAACATCTATTTACCAATAAACAGCACATTCAATTTGAAAATGGATATTTACCTCTTAATGATAAGGAAATTGAATTTAAAACAGCCTACCCTATTGGTTACCAATTTAAATGGGATAGAAAAGAAGAATTACAACTGATAGAATTTATCCGATTCGTAAAATCAAAAGGAACCAACGTAATCTTATTTGAATCACCATTTTATTCAAAATCAATATCAGACTTCCCAAACCGAAATTTAATTATTCAAAAAATAAAAAAACTAGCTAATAAGTTACATACCGATTATGTTCAATTTCAAGATTCAACGTTGAAAGAAACAGATTTTTTAAATAATGTTACTTTAAGAGGAGAAGCTAAAATTCAATTCAATATTGAATTTTCCCACCAAATTGTTAAATAAGAATTAGCGAATAATATACATTTTTCCAAAATCCTTTGTGAAATAAGTATCTGCACCTGATTCCTTATGTTTAATATCTTCGCCATTAATTTGAGCTTTCACTCTATATAGATAAACTCCATTGGCTAATTGATCTCCAAATTCATCCGTTCCATTCCATTCAAATTCGGTAATATTTCTACCTATGTAAATCCTTCCTAATTCAGATTCCGTTATTTCTCTCACTACTTTTCCTGAAACGGTCATAATTTGAATAATAACATTCTCAGGCACCTGACTTCCTGTTAATGTAAAAACAAAACGAGTACTTGTACTAAATGGATTTGGATAATTCATTAAATAGGATATTGTCGATTCCTTAACAATTTCGAATGATATTTTATATTGTAAATCCCCAGATAAATTACCAGACCTATCTGATCCTTGAATCATTAACGTATATTTCCCATTCTCTTCAAATAAAGCCGGATAAATAATTTTAAATTTTTTAGAATTTAAATCAGCTGGTATCCATTGCATTACAGATTCCCCTTTACCATTAACAAAAGGTATTTTCCTTTGAACCCCTTTAGGATCTGTTAAATAAATACCGAATCGAGTAGTGTCAGAAATATCATCCATCAAAAGAAAGGGATTATCATCTTTTAATGTAATAAATACTTGACTTTTAGGAGAAACGATATCTCCATTTAAAATGTGACGTCCATCAAAAGTTACATCTAAAATTGGATTGATGTCATCCCTCTTAACAACAAATGGAACTTGTAATAAATTATTTATATGTTCTTGTTCAGGCTGATCGGTAATAAATAAGCTACCGTTGATATAAGGATTAACTTCCATCCATAATGAATTGTTTCCTTCAATTCCTAGGGTTGAGAATTTTATTGTATCACGAATTGTTTCACTTACACCCAAAGGTTTTCTTCTAGAAATCGGAATAAAATGTTTAATATGAAATCTATCTTCAACCCAATAATTTACTAATAATGAATCCATTGGCAAAGTGAAAATATTTCTTACATCAATAGCAAAAGTAACTTCTTCGCCTTCGTTCAGAGTGTCTTTTATTGGATTCCAAGTATATTGATTGGTACCATCAATTGCTGCTTCTGGAACAGGATCAAAAATAACATTCCATCGATCAATTTGTGCAGGAGTTAAATTAGTTGAATCTAAATAATCAGCACTTAAACTTATAAAAGGATAAAGTTTAGCGTCAATCTTAGCATTTAGATTTATTATTGAATCTTTATGGGTAAATAAAGTATCAATTTGATATTGTAAAGATTTATGTATATCATACACTTTAATATGCAAATTCGTACTATCTCCAATTAAAACATCTTTTGAATCTTGCTTCCAATGAACTGTACCCCAATTTGAAGATGGGCCGATTAGCGGAGCTGCTTCATTTCCAAAATAAAATCGTTTATCCATCTTAGCTTCTAAAACAACTGTTTCTCCTGCTGTTTGAGCATATTCTTCAACAACACTATTTAAATCACCTTTTTTAAAGAAAAATGAAAATGAATAATTATTTCTACCTGGTCTTATACTATCAGATCCTAACGAGGAAAACATAGAATATAAACTAGGAGCATACGTATCCCATGCATTAAAATTTGCTCCGAATGAAGTGTATATCAAGACATAATTACTGTCTGGTATTTTATTCATCACCATATCTTGTAAAGCATTAAGATAAGTAGAAGACGTTTGGGGAAAACTGAAAAAACCAATAGGTCTAGATCTGCATGCTCCGTTATCATTTGAATTACCATAATTCCTATTCAAATTTGAACCAGTTGGAACATATCTAGTACTCCATGCATCTAAAGTGATTGCGTCAAAAACTACAACATTTAAAGTCGGTGTAGGACGATTACAAACCCCATAATCTAAAATTTGACCATTAATCTTGGTTTCATTTAAAACTCCTGGCCCAGGTAAAACAACAGATTTTAAACTATCTTGAGTGTCCAATACAAATTCTCTTTCTCTTAGTGCTCTATTATAAAATAAATTTGAAAAACTATTTTTCTTAAATTGAAAAAAGTGATCTTGTCCCCAACCCGACTTTCCTTTAATATATTGAAAAGAACGTTCACGCCAATCAGGTAAAGAAGATTCTAAAGCTACTCTCCAAAAATAAACAGTACTATCCATACATATTAGTGGTGCATTCTGATTTGTTGATGACAATTTCCAATCATTTGGAAAAACTTCTTTTACACCGCCCAAACCAGTTACTGTTGCAACTCTCAGAAAAGGACTATTAAAAAGATCGGTTGTGTCGATTTCAAACCTATAATTAGCTAAAGGAGCAATTGGATTAATCGTAGAAGCTTTCAAAACAACACTATCACTTGGAACAATCGCAAAGTCAGTTGGAATGATAGGTAAAACACCATCTATATTAACAAAAAGAATTGTTGATACTTTATTGTTATTGATTTCATCAAATTGTTCAGGAATATCTGAAGGAATATCAACTGAAACTTCAATGTTATTTATACCTACGCCAATATTAGGTTGTAAAGGAAATTTAAAAATTATAGTATCCTTATAATTCAATTTTGGCACTTGCAGAAGAAAAATTGAATCAACAGAAGTCAATGGGAAATCGCGTTTAATTTCAATATTAAATGTATCCGTTATTGATTTTCCTAAATTTGTAAGAACAATATGAATTTCAATAGAATCTACTGATAAATCAAAGTTTTTAGGAGTAAACCAAACTTTATCAGTAGTTATTTCAATTTCAGGTTTATCATGCCAATTTAATTTAATTAGTGGATCACCATTTAAATTCATTTGAGTCGCTGCAGCTTCAATTAAAATGCCTGAATATCCGTTAATGTCAATATTTTCGATAGTTGATTTAATTTGATCACTTAATGTTTTACCGTAATTCAAAGTACTGAATTGAGAGTATAAAGCAGTTGAAAATTGACCTAAAGGTTGATCAATACCTTCAGATACTGATCCAATAAAAGCAATTGCCCCGCCATCTTTCACGTTAACAAAATTGGTTGTTGCAATTGATAGATTAGATAATGAAAACATATTTCCTGCATCACAAGAGTTAGAAATTACAACTGGATATTTTCCTTTATTATACCAATTATTAGGGTCATCAATGTTAATCTCAAATCCTACCTGTGAGGAATGTCCAAAGAAATTTATAATAGAAACTCCATTTCTAATTCTATCCGTTACACCTCCTAAAACCTGAGGGTCAAAAGGAGCTGAAGTACTTTTGTAAATTTTATATACATTCCCTCCAAAATTTGCATTTTCTATAGTCATTTCCATAGAGTTTAGAAAACCCTGAATCGTTGATTGTTGATAGCTATCTCTTCCCCCTCCAAAATGAATAATTTGTTTTTGCCAATCTTTTTCTGAACTTGAATAAATAGAAGTTTGATTTTGATTTAAATCATACTCTTTAATTTTATTTAAATAATTCTCCAACTGAGCATTAGTTGAAACAGCTATTCTTCCAGTTGGAATTAAAGGTGAAATTTTACCATGTTTCAAATCAGCCGTAATTGCAGCATCACTTGCAGGTTGACCAAAAGTAGGTACTAAATTAGACGCATAACTTGTGGAATTTGTTCTAGAACCTGGAGTTCCAAATGGAAATCCAATATCCGCATTTACCACTCCTTTTCCAACTAAAAATAAGCCTACAGGCTTAATAGTTGACTTATTATATATAAAAAAAGAAAAGCGTCGTATACCATTAATGTGCTTATTTATTCCGCCTCCGAATTGGAGATACAAATCATCAATATTTACTAAAATTGAATTATAATTTCCACCTGCAATAGATTTTCTGTACAAATGATATTCATTAGCTTGATTGGATAAAACAGGTGGATAAATCATTAATAATGCTGCTTCAGAATTTATTGAAGAATAATCAACAAAAGCACCTGTCGCATTTACAGCTTTTAAACTACTAACAGTTAATACGTTAGAAAAATCTTGAAGAATAACTTTTTGCGAACTACCATCAAGACTATTAGAAATAAGTGAAGAGTAGCCTCCATTAAATGAAGTTAATGAACCTTTTTTAGCAGTATTCTTATCAAATACAAATAGAATAGGGTTATTTACTATTAAATTTGAAAAATCAATTCTAATATTGGATTGAAAAGTATTGTTTTTAATAAAAAAACTGGCATTATTTGCACCATTAAATGTTGGGATTTTAGGATAAATAATTGACCAATAATTCAATGATTGATAATCTGTTAATGCACCTTGATCATCTATAATTGACCATTTTACAGGTGTACTTCCATTGGTTAAAAGGTTTGATGAAAAAGTTGTATTGACATAAGCATAATCATAATCAACATAAATTTGATCAAATAACACAGAGCCGCTAGAACCAATTTTCCATCTTAAATGGTGGTTTCCATTACCTGTATAATCTGCTTCAGAACTAGTCGTTGAAATCCCTTTAAATTCACATGGTGGAGCATCAATTCCCAAATAGGGATCTGTTGTATTAGCAGATAAATTCAAAGTAAATTCACCTGAACCATTTACTCCGTTCTGAGGTGGATAACCAAATCCTTCCCCTCCTTTATAAAAAGAACTAGATGCTAAAGAATTTCTCCATGCTCCTTCGTTGTAATATCCATTGTAAGAAAACTCTAATTTTTGAAGAATAAAATTAGAGGGCGTGTAATTAGAAAAATCAGTTGAAAACTCCTCTATAAATCTTAAATTAGAATTAGAGGTATTCCAGGTGAAAAAATAATTTATTGTATCATTAAATAAACTATATGCTGGATTTCCAACCCAAGTTGAATCTTCATATAAAGTTGAATCTAACCACGAATCATTTTTCTCAGCATAAAATAAAATATAATCTCCTGGATCTATTTTTGAATCTCCACCGTCATTTATATACAGAGGCACTTCCCTTTCTCTTCCATATAATTGAATATTATTTGAAGAAAATGTTGTTATAGGGATACCCGAATTTGCAAGGGCATTATAATCAATTTTATACACCCCGGTTCTATATATTCCAAACGAATAATATTTTTGGCTGTAATTAATCCATTCATTTCCAAATTTTTGACAATATAGAAAATTCGAATTTAGTATAAGAATAAAAAAAAGAAGTAGCTTTTTCATCCTATTTTGGTTTATTTAATTTTATTCTAATCGAAATTATGTGTGAATATAGAGAAGCTGAAACACTTCCGATATTTGTAAATGCATAATCAAGATAGAAATTTTTTATGTTTAATCCAAGTCCAATATTCGGTTGAAAATTCAACTTTTTCGAATCATCATATTGTTTAACATATTGAAAATTAGAAATCCCCCCTCTAATAGCAACAAAATTTTTAAATCCAAACTCAATTCCTAGATGAGGGTCAAAAGAAAATAAACGAGATTCAATTAATGTATTTCTTCTTCCATCTGAAGTAATATCAAGATTTATTTCGCTTGCTGCATAAATACCTTTTTTTCCCAAATTAAATTTACCATATGAAGCCAAAATAAATCGAGGTAATGTAATCTCTAATCCATTTGCAGGAATTGTGTTGCCTGTCTTAACAAATACCTCTTGAGTTTTAGAGTCTAAATTAAAAACCCAAGCATTAAATGTTGAAGAAACGTCACGAGCCATCAAACCAAACTTGTAGTTCTTATAAAAATATTGCGCACCTGCGTCAAGTCCAAAGCCCCATGATTTTGCAAAATCTCCAACCTTTCGATGAATAACTTTAAAATTACCACCTAGACTTAAGCCCTTAATCTTCATTTTTCGAGCATATGAAAATAAAAAACCATAATCCGCAGCAGTAAAAGTAGAAATCCTTGAATAATCTACATTCCCTTGTTGATCAATCAATTGAGTCGTATTTGGTATATCATCAACAGCAAATCTAATTGCCGAAAAACCAACCGTACTAATTTTGTCAATAGCATGGGCTAAACCTAAATAATCATATTTAGCTATACCTGCAAAATATTCTGAATGCATTAAACTAACATCTAACCATTTATTTACTTGAGTCAATCCAGCAGGATTCCAATATCCCGAATTTACATTTGAAGTTTGAGCAACAACAGCATTCCCAAGACCTAGCGCATCAGCACCAACACCAATTGCTAAAAATTCATTTGAATATTTAGGGGCAACCTTATCTGATTGAGATAAAACACTAAAATTTATAGAAATCAACACAAAAATGAATGTTGAAAGAAAAATTAATCGCATTATTTACATTATTTATTTCAACAACTAAAAACGCATATTTAGAAAAAAATTGTCCTAGTAGTAAAACTTATTTGTTAGATTGTAAATATATACCTTTCATTTGATACTTTTGTAAAATGTTTAAAAATTTAACTCTATAAAATGTTCAACATTCCCAATCTTTTTACTGCTTCTAATTTATTAACGGGATCACTTGCAATATTGTTCACTTTAATGGGAAGAATTGATATAGCTCCTTTCCTTATATTCACAGGTGCTATATTTGATTTTTTTGATGGCTTTTTGGCAAGAAAACTTAACCTTCAAGGAGAATTAGGAAAACAGTTAGATTCATTAGCAGACATGGTAACTTTTGGTTTAGCACCTGGAATATTTATGATGGTTGTGATGATAATTTCATTAACAGATTTAACGCAAGATACCCTTATTTCAAACTTCCCTTCATTTGTAAATTTTCAACTTACAAATTGGAAAAATGCTGTTTTTTATAATATTCCAAACAGCATGGATACTCCTTTAAAATACACTCCTTTTTTCGCTTTATTCATTCCATTCATGTCAATGTTTCGATTGGCGAAGTTTAATATTGACACACGTCAATCGGAATCATTTATTGGTTTAAATACACCAACATGCACAATTTTTTTCACAACATTTCCTTTAGTTTTAATGAAAGATTTTGCTCCAACTGGATATAAAAGTGTATGGCTCAACTATATTTTTCAACCCGGTTTTTTCATTTCTATAATTGGTATTGTTTCAATATTATTAATTTCTGAAATTCCAATGTTTTCATTAAAATTCAAGCATTTTAAATGGGTTGGGAATCAGATTCGTTTCACATTTTTAATAAGTTGTGTAATATTAATCTCACTTTTATTAGTGTGGTCTATTCCAATAATTGTATTTTTGTACGTAATATTATCGTTTATTGATAACAAATTAAATAAAAAACACAGTCATGAAATTCAAAGCTGAAATTGATGTAATGCCATTAGACGCATTATTAGACCCACAAGGAAAAGCAGTATCTAACAGTATGCAAAACATCGGACTACCTGAAATAAGTGGAGTTCGAATTGGTAGACATATTCGTTTGTTTATTGAAGCATCTTCAAAATCAGAAGCAGAACAAAAAACAGAAGAAGCATGTAAAAAATTGCTTTCGAACCAAATTATGGAAAGCTATTCATATAACGTCATTGAAGCTTAAAAACAATTCTATTTCACATTCTATTCGAAAACGATTATGTCAGAAGAAATTGAAACTACCAAAAAAAGTAATGGTGCATTTATATTAATCATATTACTGTTATTAACTAGTTTGGCTGTAATGGCTTATAAATGGTCAAGCAAAAATTCTGAACTTAATAAGTGTGCTAATGAAAATGCAACTTTAAAGGCAGACATGGAAGGAATGAATCAGATGATGAAAGATTTTGGTTTCGATGTGAATGGTATGTCTAACGATTTGACTGAAGATTTCAGTAATATGCTAAAAACTTATGACGAATTAATCAAAAAGGACTCTACAAAAGCGGATAGTTTAAATATTCAAAAAGAACGAATTACTGGCTTAATGAAAGATCTAGAAAACGCTAAAAGAAGCGGAAGATTAGATGCTCGTAAAATAGCTCAAATGACTCGTGAAATTGGAACATTAAGAAATATCATGAAAGGATATGTAGTTCAAATAGACTCACTTAACACATTGAATGTTAAATTAAGCACTAAATTAGATCAAACAGCATCAGAATTGAATACAACTCAATCTGAAAGAGATAATTACAAACACGAAGCGGAAGTTAATGCGGAACAAGTGAAAAAAGGTTCTAAACTTCAAGCATTCGCAATCTCTTCAACAGGATTAAGAATGAAGTTAAACAATACAACTGAAGAAACAAATAAAGCTAGAAATTGTGTGCAAATTCGTTCAAGCTTTACAATATCTGAAAACCCGTTAACTTCAACTGGTAGTAAATCAGTTTACTTACAAGTAATTAATCCTGATGGAAAAACATTACAATCTAAATCAAGCAATACCTTATCAACAGACCAAGGATCTATTGCTTATTCTGATAAAAAAGAAATTGATTATCAAAATCAACGAATAGACATGTCAATCTTCTATGATATGCAAAATGAAGAAGCTCTAAAAGGAAATTATAAAGTTAAGATCTATTGTGACGGACAATTAATTGGAACTGATAGTTTTACTTTAAAATAAAATTAAAAGATGCTAAACCTTTCCGCTTTTTGAAAATTTTTAAATTATTTAGGTCATAAACTATAGAAATTAAATTAAATGGTTAATTTATTTATTGCAAATCTAGATTGGGAAATTACATCCGACGATTTACAAGCAACTTTTTCGGCATTTGGACCAGTAACCTATGCTCATGTTGTATACGACAATGCTACTAAAAGATCAAAAGGTTTTGGATATATTGAAATGGAAGAAACTGATCATGGTATTAATGCAATCAATGCCTTAAATGGTATGGATATTAATGGTAGAAAATTAGATGTAAAAATTGCTTCACCAAAAAGCAATAGACCAGCAAAAAAAACTACGACAACGCCAGCAAAAAAGTTTGAGAAAAAGCCATTTGGAGATAAAAAACCATTCAAAAAATTCGATAAACCTAAATCAGATTCAGGAGAAAAGAAATTCATTAAGCCGAATCCTGTTGAAAGAGATAGTGAAGGAAAAGTAATTCGTAGAACTGAACAATAATAAATTATGTCTGAAGCAATAGAACAAGGACAAGTTGAATTCACGATTAGTGAATCAGGAATTGCAACAATTGAATTTGGTCATCCATTGAGTAATTCTTTACCTGGAAATATTTTAAGAAAATTAGCCAATACAATAACAGAAGTTGATAATACGCCATCTGTTAAAGTGATAATTTTGAAATCCATCGGGTCAAAAGCGTTCTGTGCTGGAGCAAGTTTCGATGAATTAATTTCAATTAATGACTTAGAAATTGGTAAAATCTTCTTTTCTGGTTTTGCAAATGTAATAAACGCATGTAGAAAAAGTCAAAAACTTATAATTGGTCGTATTCAAGGCAAAGCAGTTGGTGGTGGTGTTGGAATTGCAGCAGCTGTTGACTACTGTTTCGCAACTAAACATGCAGAAGTAAAACTTTCAGAATTAGCTGTTGGTATCGGGCCATTTGTTGTAGGACCAGTTATTGAACGCAAAATTGGTTTATCAGCAATGAGTCAATTGGCAATAAATGCTACTGAATGGAGATCAGCAGATTGGGCTTACAAAAAAGGATTATACAGTGACCTTTATGAAACCGAATCTGAAATGGATAAAGCAATTGATAAATTAGCTAATTTATTAGCTAATTCAAATCCTGACGCTATGCACAAATTAAAATCAATATTCTGGGAAGAGACAGAACATTGGGACAAGCTACTTTCAGATAGAGCGGAAATAAGCGGCACACTAGTTTTATCAGACTTCACTATTAATGCGATTAATTCTTTTAAAAAGAAATAATTCGAATATTATTACCTTAAAATCTAGTTTTATTTGAAATAAAAGAATCTTTTTTAAAATTCGTTTGTTAATAAACTCTAGAAGTTATATCTTTGCAACCCCAAATTGGGTATATTGTCTTATTTAATTAATAAATTTATTGTGGATACATTAAGTTACAAAACCATCTCTGGAAACGTAGCAACTGCTAATAAGCAGTGGTTTGTAGTAGATGCTGAAGGCCAAACTGTTGGTCGTTTAGCTAGTAAGGTTGCGAAATTAATCCGTGGAAAACACAAGGTTAACTTCACTCCTCACGCTGACTGCGGAGATAACGTTATCGTTATCAATGCTGAAAAAATCTCTTTCTCTGGTACAAAACTAGTAGATAAAGAGTATGTTCGTTACACTGGATACCCTGGTGGACAAAGATTCACTTCTGCTCAGGACATGTTGAAAAAACACCCTGAACGTTTGATTGAAAAAGCTGTAAAAGGTATGTTGCCGAAAAACAAATTAGGAAGTAAATTGTTCACTAATTTAAAAGTGTACGTAGGTCCTTCTCATGATCAGGAAGCACAAAAGCCTCAAGTATTTAATCTTGACACATTCAAATAATATGGAAGTAATAAACGCATTAGGAAGAAGAAAAACGTCAGTTGCACGTGTTTACTTATCAAAAGGAACAGGTAAAATGACTGTAAATAAAAAAGATTATAAGGTGGCATTCCCTATATCTGTACTTCAAGCAAAAATTGAACGTCCATTTCAATTAACAGATACAGTTGGTCAATATGACATCTCTGTAAATGTATTTGGTGGTGGAATCAATGGTCAAGCAGAAGCAATCCGTTTAGGTGTTGCTCGTGCTTTAGTTAAAGTTGCTGAAGAAAATAAAACATTATTGAAAGCTGAAGGTTTAATGACACGTGATCCAAGAATGGTTGAACGTAAAAAACCAGGACAACCGAAAGCACGTAAAAAATTCCAGTTCTCGAAACGTTAATATTTTATTATTTTGGCGATTGTTTAGTACCCAAGCCTCGGAGCACCCGCATTTCGCCCCTCCGTTGTTGACATACTAAAGGAACGTAAACAATTAAAAACACATTACAATGTCAAAAATAACATTTGAAAGTTTATTAGAAGCAGGTGCTCATTTTGGTCACCAAAAAAGAAAATGGAACCCGGCAATGGCGCCGTATATCTTTGAAGAGAAAAAAGGTATCCATATCATTGATTTAAATAAGACAATTGCACATCTTGAACAAGCATGTGCGGCAATGAAACAAATTGCTAAGTCGGGTAAAAAAGTTCTTTTTGTTGCTACTAAAAAACAAGCAAAAAGTATTATCGCTGAAAAAGTGAAAGAATTAAACATGCCTTTCGTAACTGAACGTTGGTCAGGTGGTATGTTAACAAACTTCCAAACTACTCGTAAGTCTATTCGTAAAATGTCAATTATTGACAAAATGAAAACTGACGGTACTTGGGAAACTTTGAACAAACGAGAGCGTTTATTCAAAACTCGTCAAAGAGAAAAATTAGAGAAAAACTTTGGTTCTATCGTTGATATGACACGTCAACCAGCTGCTATTTTTATTGTTGATATCTTGAAAGAGCATATCGCATTAGCAGAAGCAAAAAGATTAGGAATTCCTACTTTTGCTATCGTTGATACAAACTCAAATCCACGTTTAGTAGACTTTCCTATTCCAGCGAATGATGATGCTACTAAATCTATTTCTATTATTATAGATGCAATTAGCGATTCTATTAAAGAAGGATTAGAAGATCGTAAAAACTCTAAAGACAAAGCTGATTCTGATGAGGAAGCTGCTAAGTCAAAAGTTGAAGAAGTAGCTGCTGAAGTTGCTCCTGAAGAAAAAAAATCAGAAGATAAATAACTAAAAAATGGAAGCGATGGCAATAACAGCGTCAGAGGTAAACAAATTACGTCAACAAACTGGAGCAGGAATGATGGACTGCAAAAACGCCCTTGTAGAAGCAAACGGTGATTTTGAAGTAGCAACAGATCTTCTTCGTAAAAAAGGACAAAAAGTAGCAGCAAAAAGAGGAGATAATGATGCCCATGAAGGTTTCATTTTAGCTCAAGCTTCTGCTGATGGTAAAACAGGTGTCATTTTAACATTAAACTGTGAAACTGATTTCGTAGCTAAAAACGCAAGTTTTGGTGAATTCGTTCAAACAATTATGAATGTTGCTTTGGATAAATTACCTAATTCAAGTGAAGAATTAGTTGCTTTACCATTTGATGATAAATTGACAATTGAACAAAAAATTGTTGATCAAGTTGGTGTTATTGGAGAAAAATTAGTTTTATCTAATTATTCTAAAATTTCTGCAGAAAAAGTTGTTTCATACAACCACCCAGGAAACCAATTAGCTACAATCGTTGCTTTAAATAGTAATTCTGATGCTGCTGAAGATGCAGGTAAACAAGTTGCTATGCAAGTTGCGGCTATGAATCCAC
The DNA here is from genome assembly GCA_945902775.1 of Chryseobacterium gleum. GTDB lineage: Bacteria > Bacteroidota > Bacteroidia > Flavobacteriales_D > Crocinitomicaceae > CAIUKX01. Next base: position 29,663 of record CAMDMY010000021.1, read on the forward strand.
TTGCTTTAAGTAAAGATGGAATCGATGCTACAACTATTGAGCGTGAATTAGAAGTTGGTAAAGAATTAGCTATCCAAGAAGGTAAACCAGCTGAAATGGCTGAGAAAATCGCTCAAGGACGTTTAAATAAATTCTTCCAAGAAAACACATTATTAAGCCAACCATTTGTTCGCGATAATAAATTGACAGTTGAACAATTTTTAAATACATCTGAAAAAGGTTTAACAGTTACTGAATTCAAACGTTTTTCTTTGAGTTAAGTATAAAATAATAAAAAAGAAGCCGTTCTGAACAATGTTTAGAACGGCTTTTTTATGTCTATTAATGAAAAAAGATTGTAAAATCAATAATAGAAAAATATAAATTCAATTAAAAATCAAAAATCAAACATTAAAATTTAAACATCAAAAATCAAATCCCTATATTTGTAAAGTATCAAAAAACAAAAAAATGAAATACAAAAGAATACTTCTAAAGTTGAGTGGTGAATCACTAATGGGTGATAAACAATTCGGAATTGATAATAATAGATTAAGTTCATATGCTAATGAAATTAAAGAAATTCATAATTTAGGAGTAGAAATTGCTATTGTTATTGGTGGTGGAAATATATTCAGAGGTGTTCAAGCAGAACAAGGAGGAATGGATAGAACTCATGGAGACTATATGGGAATGCTAGCGACAATGATTAATAGTATGGCTCTACAAGCAGCTTTAGAATCAGCAGGTGTAAGTACACGACTTCAATCAGCGATAGAAATGAAAGAAATTTCAGAGCCATTTGTAAGAAGAAGAGCTGTTCGTCATTTAGAAAAAGGAAGAGTTGTGATTTTTGGTGCAGGGACTGGTAATCCTTTCTTCACAACAGATTCTGCCGCTTCTCTTAGAGCAATAGAAATTAATGCAGAAGTTATCTTAAAAGGAACAAGGGTTGATGGCATTTATACTGCTGATCCTGAAAAAGATAAAACAGCAACGAAATACGACTCTATAAGTTTTGATGATGTATACAGAAAAGGGTTAAATGTTATGGATATGACTGCTTTTACATTATGCAAAGAAAACAACTTGCCAATTATTGTTTTTGATATGGATACTCCTGGCAATTTCAAAAAATTAATGTCAGGTGATCAAGTTGGTACAATTGTTAAAAATTAATTGATTTCAAAATATAAAGAAGATGGTAGAAGAACTTCAAATGATTTATGATGAGTTCAAAAGTTCAGGTAAAAAAACTTTAGAACATTTAGAATTAGAACTTCAAAAAATTCGTGCAAGTAAAGCAACGCCTTCAATGCTCCAAAGTGTTATGGTGGACTATTATGGCACCCCTACACCAATTTCTAAAGTCGCAAATGTTGGAACAATGGATGCAAGAACATTAACTGTTCAAGCTTGGGAAAAAAATATATTAAATGATATTGCTAAAGGAATAATCAATGCGAATTTAGGATTTGCTCCACAAAATAATGGAGAAATGTTAATCATTAATGTTCCTGCTTTAACAGAAGAAAGAAGAAGAGAACTTGTTAAAAAAGGAAAAGCTGAAAGTGAAAACGGGAAAGTTGTAATCAGAAATCATAGAAAAGATTCTATAGATATGGTTAAAGACTTAAAAAGTGAAGGTTTATCTGAAGATATGGCTAAAGATGCAGAAGCAGAAATTCAAAATATCACAAATCATTTTATAAAAAAAATAGATGATTTAGTTGATCTTAAAGAGAAGGATATAATGACAATATAACTTCGGTACTTTTTTCGAAAAGAAAAACTACTCAGTCATATTTAGAGTAAAACGTGAAAATTTCGAAAAGAAAAATTAATCAGTCATATTAAAAGAATTGATAATTGATAATCTACCTTGTATATTATCAATTATCAATTATAATACCTTAATCTCTACCCTCCTATTCATTTGTTCTTCATAGGAAAATCGAGGATTAGGAAATATTGGCCTTGTATTACCATATCCTTTAGTAATCATTCTATCTTTGCTTATACCATTCATTACTAGATAATTAAAAACTCTTTTAGCTCTAGCTTCTGAAATTTTTTGACCGGCGAAACTATTTTCTTCCATTGAAAAAACATGTCCTTGAATCTCAATTTTAACTTCAGAGTTCAAGGCTAAAAAATCTTTTAATCGATTTAATCGAGGTGTCGATGATGGTAGAAAATCACTTGACCCGGGAATGAATTCAATTTGTTCAATGGTAAAACTTTTACCCTTCTTAATCGGCTCTAATAATATCATTATTTCAGCATTCGTATTCGCCATTATTGATTCAATTTTATCATTGAAAAAATACCCCTTAGCATCGCATTTAATGACCATTTTACATGGTTTTAGTACTTGAAAATAAAAATCACTCCCTAAATACAATGCGTCTAGATTATCACATCTTGAGATAATTAAATTTGCTACAATTGGTAAACCAGTTACAGCATCTCGAACTTTGAAATTCAAAGCAGTAGAAAACTCATCATCCCTAAAATCAATTATTTTAGTCTCTCCTTTATCTTGTTCTTCTTGTATTTCTAGTGACGAAAAATTAAAATTTAATCTTAATTTTTCTTTCAATTTTATATTTGTATTAAATAATAATGCTATTTTTTGTCCTTTCTTTAGATCTAAAGAATATAAACTTCTTTTTGTCTCACGTTTACTGATTTCAACATAATTTGAATCAGTATCACTAAATAAACGTTTGATTTCAGCTGATCCTTTATGTATTTCCTCACAAATATCCTTTCTTTCTTGTAAAAAAACTACTAATTGCAAATAACCTTTAGGTATATCAGCATCTAACGTTACTACTCCATTTGATGGTGCAATAAATACACACCAAATCGAATTTTTTTCAGAAATGGTAGATAAAGAAGGGTATGAATGTATATCATTTTGTCTACCTGAACTTCCTAAAAATTCAACAGAAAAGTTTCCAGATTCAAATATATTAATCGCTCCCTCACAGTCTGCTATAGAAGCAGTAACTAAATCTTTTTGAGATAAAACACTCAATTGATGAAGTAAAAAAAGTATTAATATATATAGCTGTTTATTCATAGTAGTTATAACAAATATAAAAATAAAATTATATATTATATCTAATTACAATAACTTAAAAAAACATAAAGTTTTAATATTCTAAAATATTTTTTAAAGCAATTAAGACTTTATTAGTATTTGTCAATAAAGCAGATTCTAAAATAGAATTTAATGGTATAGCAGGTGTATCAAGCGAACCAACTATAGAAACGGGAGCATCCAAATAGTTAAAATTATCTCTTTGTATTCTTCCTGCCAAACCTAAAGTAAAAGATGCTTCCTCCGACTCTTCTGTCACTAAAACAACTTTACCGTGTTTTTGTGATACAGTATTAATCAAATCGAAATCCAATGGATTTAAAGTTCTAAGATCAATAATTTCAACTCTTCCTTCAAATTCTTTTGATGCTTCAAGTGTCCAATAAATACCTCTTCCATAAGTAATAACTACACATGATTCACCTTTTTCGATAGATGCTAAATTTGCTTCTTGAACAATTCTTCCTTTACCAAATGGAATAATGTAATCCTCATCTGGCTCAATTGACATAGCTCCTTCTGTTCCAGGTATTTTTGACCAATACAATCCTTTGTGCTCTAACATAACAACAGGGTTTGGGTCATAATAAGCTGCTTTCATTAACCCTTTTAAGTCAGCACCTGTAGATGGATAAGCGATTTTAATTCCTCTAATATTAGTTAAAATTGACTCCACACTTGATGAGTGATAAGGTCCCCCAGAACCATAAGCTCCAATTGGAACTCTAATTACACAACTAACAGGCCATTTACCATTTGATAAATAATAAGATCTACTAACTTCGGTAAATAATTGATTCAACCCTGGCCAAATATAATCTGCAAATTGAACCTCTACAATAGGTTTCAATCCTACTGCTGACATTCCAACAGTACTACCAATAATAAAAGCTTCTTGTATTGCTGTATTAAATACACGTTCATTACCAAAAGTCTGAGCTAAAGTTGCAGCTTCTCTGAATACACCCCCAATACGCGCCCCAACATCTTGTCCGTACAAAAGAGCTTCTGGATGTTTTCCTAATAATTCTCTGACTGCAAAAAGAGCACTATCAACCATTACTGTTTTTTTCTTTCCTTCTGGCTCTCGTTCACCTTTTTCCTCTGTTACAGGTGTTGGAGCAAAAATATAATCTAATACAGATTCAGGAGAAGGATCTTCAGCATTTATTGCTAGAGTATATTGTTTCTCAATCGTTTCGAAAATAGATTTTTCAATCACTTCAATTTCAGAAACTTGAACACCTGAATTTAATAAAACCGTTTTTAATTTTGGATATGGATCATCTAAAATTGCACTATCTAAATCATCTCTATACCATTCTTTTCTAACACCAGAAGTATGATGTCCTAACAATGGTACTTTTGCATGAATTATAAATGGTCTTCTCTCTTTCCTTACAATTTCAAATACTTCTTGAACAATTTGAAATGATAAATCAAAATCTGACCCATCAATTGTTCTTACATCAATTCCATTAAAACCCTTTGCATAAAAAGACATATCCTGGGCTCTAGTTTCTGAAGCAATTGCAGAAATATCCCACCCATTATCTTGAACTAAATAAACAATAGGAAATTGTTTTAGAGCAGCCATTTGTAAAGCTTCAGAGACTTCTCCTTCAGTACAAGATGCGTCACCTAAAGAACACACAACAATCGGATTTTCTCCATTATAATCAACGGACAATCCTGTTTTTTCTTTGTATTGAATCCCCATTGCTATTCCAGTAGTAGGAATTGCTTGCATTCCAGTAGCTGAAGATTGATGAATTATTTTTGGAAAATCCTCTCTGTTAAGTGATGGATGTGAATAATAAGTTCTGCCCCCAGAAAATGGGTCCTCTTTTTTAGCAAAAACCTGAAGCATTAATTCATATGGAGTCATTCCAATACTCAATAAAATACTATCATCTCTGTAATAAGGTGATACCCAGTCTTGCGCTTTTAACTGCATGCCTAATGCAATTTGTATAGCTTCATGTCCGCGAGATGTAGCATGAACATATTTTGAAGTAATCTCTTTATTTGCTTCGTATTTTTCAGCCAATGTTTTAGCTGTACACATTAACTTAAACGCCTCAATCAAATTATCTTTTGAAGTTTTAATTGAGTTTTGCGTAGTTTGTATGTTAGTGTCTTCCATCTTTTAGAGCTGAATTAATATTTATCAAATATAGTGAAATCAGTACGAAACTGAATTATTTGGTTTGTATATTTGTGAAAAAAATCAAAAGATATTAAAAAATGAAAATTCAAGATACAATCAAAGCTGTTGAAAATTTCCATGATGCATTTGGAATTAGCAATAATTACAATCCAACAACAGAGCTTTCTATTAATGATATAGAACTTCGTCACCGATTAATGGAGGAAGAAAATAACGAATATTTAGAAGCTGCTAAAAAGGGTGATATAATTGAAGTTGCGGATGCACTAGGTGATCAACTTTATATTTTGTGTGGAACTATATTAAAACATGGATTACAAGATAAAATAATTGAAGTTTTCGAAGAAATACAACGTTCCAATATGAGTAAATTAGACGAAAATGGAAAGGCTATTTATAGAGAAGATGGGAAAATTATGAAATCGGAATTATATTTTAAACCAGATATCAAAAGTATTTTAAATAAATAATTAGTTAACCAACCACCTTATTCTATTTTTTTCTCCTCCTGAAATAACCTTACTTCTCTTTGAGGGAAAGGTACTACAATTTTATATTCTCTAAATAATCGATCAATTTCTAAACGAATGTCTGATTGAAAATTATTTATTTCCCAACTTTGATCTGCCCAAAAAAGTAAATCCATTTCTAATCCATTTTCACCGAAATTTTCTAACCTTACAATTACAGGATGTGATTTCTTAACTTTTGGATGACTCAGTGCGGCCTGTTTCAACAATCTAATAACCAACTCTGTATTAGACCCATATGCCACTTGGATTTTAATTTTAAAACGAGACAATTCTGATCCATGCGACCAATTTTCAACGTGCTCTTGTGTTAATTTATTATTTGGAATAATTAAAACATTCCCATCTCTGGTTTCAATCTGAGTAGTTCTAACACTTATCTTTAAAATTTTGGCTACGATCGGTTCTGTTCTTCCTGAGTTACTCATTTCAACGATATCTCCTACTTTCACATTTCCTTCAAAAAGTAAAATGATTCCTGAAAACATATCTTTGAATACATCTTGAAGCCCCAGACCGACTCCAACAAGCAAAGCTGCTGAACCTGTTAATAAAATGGCTATTTCAATCTCTAAAGCCTTTAAAGAAATAAAAAAAGCAAATAAGTAAATGACATATTTAGCTAGTTGGTGGTACACATATTCAGAGCCTTGATTTAACTCATTGTTTTCTTTAAACTTTCTTGAAATATATAATTTAGTAACATTTACCAACATTCTTGAAGCAAAATAGATGGCAATTATTACCAAAATGTGATAAAAGCTAAAAGTAAATTTCTTCGATTCAATAAAATTATAATTTAAGAATTCTCCAAATGTAACATGCTCATTATTAATATTAAAACTCCAAACAGCAATATAAGTCGCCAATGCATAAACACCTTGACTTAATAAACGAAGCCACGTTATTTTTTGACCTTCCATTCGAATATTCGCCTGACTTAACAAACGTTTTAATAAACGATGAATGAACCTTCTCAACAAAGAAGCACCAATAATAATAAGTGCTAGGAAAAACAAATTCCACAAGCAAACTTTGTATGGGCCTAATTGAAATAATGTAGCACTAAACATATTATCGTATTATTATACCTAATTTTTCTGAAAGCATTCGATCAACTTTTGACAAAGCCATTTGTTCTGATAATAAATTTATCAAATTTTGTTCATCTGCCTCTTGATTCGATGGATTATTGTCGTATTTCACTAATTCACTCATAATTTCTTGAATTCTTTGACGAACTTTCGCTAATTTAAAAGAATAAATCGAGCCTAAAATTGCTTGAGGTAATTTATCGAATTCTGTATTTGTCTCGATTTTATACTTTGCCAACCAGTGAGGACTAATCTCGTGTTCTTCCGATTCAATTTCACTGACAAATTTAACGATTTCCTGATCTTCATGTCGAAGGAAAAAACTCGACTTATATAAAACATTTTCAGATAACCCTTCTACCAAAATTCGATGAATTTTATTGTAAAGTGGATTACTAAATGTCAATTCATCTTTTTCTAATTCATGACAGACTAATTCAATTACAGAAACCTCCAATTTTTGTTTAACTCCTTCTTCGTCAATATGATCTGTCTCCATAGCAAAAGGTCCATATTTAATCATTTTTCTAATTAAATCCCTTTCATTATGATCATCTGTTAATACGGTCTTTTTTTGGCCTTGAACAGTATGATCTACAATCTCTATATCAATTGGTAAATCTTTTATTTCAGGCTCTGCAATTTGTTTTGAAATAACTCCTTTACGAAGTTTATTTAATTCATTCGTTACAATTTGCTCACTAAGATCAAATCGAATGGCTACTTCTTTCGAATATACAGATCTTGTTATTTGATCGGGAATTAAAGCAACCGAGTGAATCATATCACGAATCAATTCCGCTTTTTTAATGGGATCGTTTAAACTATCTTTTAGTAAAATATCGGTTTTAAAAGATATAAAATCTTGCGTATGACCTTTTATGTAACTATCTAATTCAGATGAACTTACACTTTTAGAATATGAATCTGGATCTTCCCCTTCTGGAAAAAGAACAACTTTCACATTCAAACCTTCTTCTAAAATTAAATCAATCCCTCTAAATGATGCTTTTATACCAGGGGCATCACCATCAAACAAGATAGTAATCGTTTGAGTATACCGACGAATTAATTTAATTTGTTCTTTTGTTAGAGAAGTCCCAGAAGAAGATACAACATTCTGAATACCAGCCTGATGCATACTTATTACATCCGTATATCCTTCACATAAAAAACAGTTATCATATTTTACAATATCTCCCTTAGCGAAATGTAATCCATATAGTATTTCACTTTTGTTGTAAATTATACTTTCTGGAGAGTTAAAATATTTTGCAATTTTTTTATCAGTAATCAATGTTCTTCCTCCAAACCCTAATGTTCTTCCCGAAACACTATGGATTGGAAACATAACTCTTCCTCTAAAAAAATCAAAATGACGATCGTCTTTCGATTTTACTAGTCCGACTTTTTCTAAATATTCTAATTTATACCCTTTTGTTAAAGCTGCTTTAGTGAAATCATCTCCTTTATTTAAGCAATATCCTAACTGGAATTTTTTTACAATATCCATTCGAAAGCCTCTCTCCTCAAAATAAGATAATCCAATCGCTTTACCTTCTTCAGATTCATGCATAGAATTCATGAAATATTCTTTCGCAAATTCATTGATAATATGAAGACTTTCTCTTTCAGTAATAGCGGCAATCTCAGCAGCAGTTGCTGGGGCTTCTTCTGGAAGTTGAATTGAATATTTATCCGCTAACCATTTGAGTGCTTCAGGATATGAAAAATGCTCTTTTTCCATCAAGAAAGTTACAACAGAACCTCCCTTTCCAGTGGAAAAACATTTGAAAATTTGCTTCGCAGGAGAAACAACAAAAGAAGGAGATTTCTCATCAGTAAAAGGACTTAAGCCTTTTAAATTTGAGCCCGCTCTTTTTAAATTTACAAATTCCCCAATTACCTCCTCAATACGAGAAGTTTGCATTATTTCATCAATGATATGTGGGGGGATTTTCGCCATTTAAATTCCAAATTTAATAATTTGTAATCTTCAGTGGATTTTGAGAATAATCTTCTTCTTTAATTAGTTTTCCTTTATCATCATAAAATTTCCAAATTCCAATTTGCTCATTATGAAGATATTCTCCAACATAATTAATCACTCCATTCGGATGTTTAACTATAGCATGACCTTCTCTTACACCTTTTTCAAAAAAAGTAACAGACATTTCTTTACCAGTTGGAGAAAGTAGAACCCACTTGCCGTCGCGCACTTTATTTTGGTCTTGTGCTCCTCTCATTTTAATCTTTTTTTTACCAGGATAATATTCAGTATAAATACCATCCTTATATTCAATAAGATTTTCTACAACAGTTTCTTTTTTAGGAGTTTCTTTTTTCTCGTTCTTACAAGAAACCGCTAATATTATCAAAATCAATACTATACTATATTTCATTTTATTAAAAAATAAATAATGGTTACTTTTCACGTTGTGTTGTATATTCAACTAATCCAATAATTGCATTTTTAGAAGCTGATTCTGGAATATTTGAAAGACAATTCAATGCCTCTTCAGTTAAATCCATCATTCGTTTATGTGCATATTCAATACCTCCATTTATAACAACTAATTCAACAGCTCTCTTTACAAATTTAGAATCTTCGTTTCGATTTTTAATGATGTTTATCAACTCCTTTTTTGTCTCTTTATCACACACATTTAAAGTGTGAATTAAAGGTAATGTTATTTTACGCTCACGAATATCTAATCCTGTAGGTTTTCCAATGTTCCCAGGATTTCCGTAGTCAAAAATATCATCTTTTATTTGAAAAGCTAAACCAACTAACTCTCCAAATTTACGCATATTAGCTGCTTCGTCCTCTCTGTTAACAGATACAGCTGCCGATTCACAAACAGTTGCAATTAATGAAGCTGTTTTTTGTCGAATAATATCGAAATATACTTCTTCCGTAATATCTAATTTTCTTGCTTTTTCAATCTGTAATAATTCACCTTCACTCATTTCACGAACTGCTCGAGCAACTATTTCGAGTAAACGAATATTATTATTTTCAATTGATAATAATAGAACCCTTGAAAGCATAAAGTCGCCAACTAAAACAGCAATTTTGTTTTTCCATAAAGCATTTAAAGAGAAAAACCCTCTTCTTTCATTTGCATCATCAACTACATCATCATGCACTAATGAAGCAGTATGTAATAACTCAACTAAAGATGCTGCATCATATGTTTTATCATTTACATTTCCTAACATTTTAGCAGTAAGGAATAAAAACATTGGCCGCATCTGCTTGCCTTTTCTACGTATAATATAATGTGTTATTTTATCTAGTAAAGGAACTTTAGACTTCATACTTTGGCGAAAGCGAATTTCGAATTCATTCATTTCCGCTTCAATCGGATTCAAAATTTCCTTTACTGTCATCATACTAGTACAAATATAAGGGTTTGATTTAGTTGACTGATTAATTTCATTCTTTTTCTTGAGTGTTTTTTTATGTCTTAGTTATGTTAAGTTCATATATCAAAGATCCCAATAAATTTTATGCTACCAATCTTTACAATACAAAAGTTTTCAATTAAGATATACCAAATCTAACATTTTCAAGGATAATATTTATTCATTAACATATAGTCAATATTCTCCGACTGTGAGTGACAACTAATGCAAGAACTTCCTTTTTTAGAAGCTGCTACTTCAACATCGCCGTTCGCATCAATATACCCCCAGACCCAACCTTTAGCATCTGCTTCTGCGCTCCCCGATTTTTTATAAAGGATTGCATATCTAACTATACTTGTCGAATTGTTATATAATTCTTTCACGATTAAAGAGCCTTCTGGAAAAGACGACCCACTCTTTACTTTACCATTTGAGTCTAGTTTAGAAGAAGCAATAGAGTTAAACCGTGTTCTCAAAAATGGTTGAGGATGGCCGCTACCTGAACTTTTATTTAGTAATGAACTTGAATTACTAAACCATGTAAAACCTTTGGTTTCCTTAGCCATATCGTATAACTCAGTATCAGTTAAACTCGCTACCTTCGCTTTTGCACACGAGTTAATTGTCCATATAGATAAAAGACAAAAGGAAAGAACTGTGATTTTTTTTAATTTGTTTATCATTTTAATTATTAT
>CAMDMY010000022.1 GCA_945902775.1 Chryseobacterium gleum
ACATGGGGTTTGAAAATGCAACTCCAATACAAGAATTTGCAATTCCTAAAATATTAGCAAACAAAGATATTATTGCTTGTGCTCAAACAGGTACAGGAAAAACCGCTGCATTTATTTTACCTATTTTAAATAAATTAGTAGGAAAAGAAGATTTAACTATAGACACTTTAATAATAGTCCCAACTAGAGAATTAGCTGTTCAAATTGAACAAGAAATTCAGGGGTTATCGTATTTTGTATCGGTAGGTTCACAAGCAGTTTACGGAGGGGGTGACGGAAAAGATTGGGATATTCAAAAAGATGCGTTAAAAAACGGTACTGATATAATTGTTGCTACTCCTGGTAAATTAATTTCTCATTTAGCAATGGGCTATGTTAATTTTAAACATGTTAAACATTTAGTCTTAGATGAAGCGGATAAAATGTTAGATATGGGATTTTTGGATGATTTAGAAAAAATCATTTCTTATTTACCTAAAAATCATCAAACGTTAATGTTTAGTGCTACAATGGCCCCTAAAATTAGAACGTTGGCGGCTAAGATTTTAAAAGATCCTGAGGAAATTACATTATCTATTTCTAAACCTGCACCTGGAGTATCTCAAAATTTATATTTGACGTTTGACAATCAAAAAATCCCTGTTATTAAACATATTTTAGAGCAACGACCTGAATATACAAGTATCATTATTTTCACTTCATCTAAAAGTAAGGTTTCTGAAATTGTTCAAGGATTAAGAAAATTAGGATTCAAATCACAAGGAATTTCTTCTAATTTAACGCAATTAGAAAGAGAAGAAGTTTTAAGAGGATTTAGATCAAAAAGAATAAGAATCTTAGTTGCTACCGATGTTATGAGTAGAGGAATCGACATCAAAGAGATTAACATGGTGATTAATTATGATGCTCCTCACGATGCGGAAGATTATGTTCATCGAATTGGTAGAACGGCAAGAGCAAATACCAAAGGGGAAGCATATACTTTGATTAATGAGAAGGATATGCAAAAAATGCAAAGGATTGAAAAATTGATTGAAGCTGAAATTCCACGTCAAGTTTTACCTGAAGAATTAGGCGAAGGACCAATTTGGAGAACCGGAAATACGAATACATTTAAAAATAAAAGAAAATTCAAGCCCAAAAAGAAAGACTAATAATTAAATAATCATCCTGAACCTCAATCTAATCCTCAATTAATAATTTCTATAATCATTCCATAAACAGCTTCGAATCCCAATCACTATTTGATAAGAAGGCTGCCTGTTTAATGTGTTTCCTGAAAGATGATTTTCCAAGAAAATTTGTAAGTTATTTGTCTTATTAATAAGACATGACGTGGTAACAATTAATTTTGCACCATTCACCTTTGTCCCATTGCCAATTTTATTATTGTATTCTTTTTTGTGCAGATTGTAAGATAAGTATAGATCACTTCCATAGCTAAATCCATCATATTTCTCGAGACCTTTCAAATAGTAGTTAAAAAATGTTTTGATATTCCATTTTTTTGCTTGCCATTTTAATTCACCTAAGAATTCATAAAAATTTGCACCAAGTGGATGTGCTAATGAATAACCTTGATTACCATAATTTTGACTAGAACTAGCGTGAGAGTATGTATAAGGCCGAGCGAAATTCATTTCTAAACGATAAAAATATTTTTGATTCATATTTGTAAATCTACCTTTTACTCCAATTTGTCCCCCATATTTATTTGCCCACCATCTACTTTTTGCTTTTAATTCTGAAAGTAGAAATTCATCCAATATTACTTGAGTGTAAAATGTATGTTGTTCATATTTTGCTGATGCTTGAAAGCCAAGTAGTATGTTATCCGGAGAACCAAGTGAATATTCTTGTGGTCTATAAAAAACAATCGGATTTAAATATTCGACGTCATACCCTCTATTTAAAGTTGTATCTTTTGGTGAAAATAGTACTGTTTCAAAAATACCAATATTCAATTTTTTTGTAATGTTGTAACTTAGCAAATGACTAGAAGAATATTTTGACTTGAATAAATCTGAAGTTGCTGATTTTTCTTTTAAAAATTTATATTGCACCATATATTCAAATCGTCCTAAAGTTGTTCTAATTTGAACAAATGGATATGGTTTTCCATAATCACTTAGAAGCATTGATCTATTTCCTTCGCCAATGAAATTATGGTCTATTCCAGTTTGAAAATTAAAAATATGGTTAGGAGTAAAAGATATCCTACCTCTGATATCAGTGTAATTATAACTTGAACTTGTTGTTTTTTTAAAATAATAGGCTTTTGGAGTAAATATATTCGAATATGTTTCTCCAATTCCTTCAATAGCAGAAATTTTAGCGAACCATTTATCATTTAAATCAGCAGTTAAAGTTGCACCTAGACCAGTTCGATATGAACCATATACACCTGACTCTATTCCTAAGTCTATAATTGGGGAAATGGTTAAAGAACGGCAGCCACCATCATTTTTACTTTCAGTTAAATAAAAAAACTTATTTGGACTCGTCGTACAATTTTTGATTATTCTAATGGATGGCTTGATGCTACTATGACTATTTAATTCAATTGGAGGGATTGAATCATTTGGCATTTCTTCATATAATGCGCCAATGCCATTTTGTGAAATCCCAAAATTTGCAAGAAAAATGAATAGTATGAATATTTTCCAGTTCATTAGAAATCGTTATAATGATTAATTAGTCCAGTTCTAATTCCAAGATTAAAGAATTTTGTCACATATGTATCTTTGGCGCTTTCTTGACGATAAATATACGTGCCAAAAACAGTAATATTCATTTTTCTGTTCAAACGGAAGCCAATTTCAATTTGTTCTTGTTGAACGTTACCATGTTGCCGAATAAAATTTTTATTGACTGCTAAAAGTGAATTTTTTTGGAAACCTTCTAACTGATATAAATTAACTTTTACATCAATATAGAAATATTGATATTCATAATTACTTCGAATTACAAATTCCTGAAAGCCATTTCCTTTTGAAATGGCTAGTGGTAAGTTATATTGACTATAATTTAGCCTTCTATTTTCGGCCTCATAAAGTAATCGTGGAACATAATTGTATTCTAATTGAAACATAAAATTTTTCAAATTTCCTAAATTATAACCACGATAACCTAATTGAAATCCAACATTTTTAACATCGAAATTACTCATTGCCAATTGATTATAAATTCTATGTTTAGATCCAATTATATATTCAGTATTCAAACCTAGTAAGGAATTAAAATCATTCTTATTAGATGCAATAACGGATGAAAGTCCAGGAATAGGATTATAAAATAGAGGATTTACTTTTTTTGATGAAATAGAATCTCCTTTGTTCCAAATAATACCTTCAAATAAGCTAAAACTTAATTTATCAGAATGTTTATAGGTTAGATAATTTACTGAGAGGCCTTTCGTTTCATAGTATGCCTCATCGGTAGTTTTTATTGGTCTTCGAAGTAAATTTATAAGTTTAGATCTCATATAAACAAAACTAAACTTTGGAGTAAGTTTTATATTTGTTTGAATATATGGTGAATTTATACTGTTATCTGATAATAGCAAAGAACGATAACCCGAACCGATAAAATGTGGGTTATTTCCAGCTGAAATTTGAATTCGTTTTGTCGGAGCATAAATAAAATTTCCTATTGCATAGGCATAATCAAACCCATATATTTTAAATGGTTTTGTCCTTGCTGCACCAGGTATAACAGCGTTTTGAGTAGAATAACTTGCTCCATTTGGATAAAGCTCACCAACTGATTGATAATAAGCAGTTTCGTATTTCGTAAAACGTGCTTGATTTTCATAAAATGAAGTTGAGAAGGAAAAATTTTTGAAAATATCACCTTCTATATGGTAACCTCTTGTATTTTGAAATAAGCTTGGAGCTAAACTATCATTTTTATCAATTCCTCTTGATATATCGAATGTAGGCGAAATTGTTAGATAATAGTCTTTTTCCTTAATTTCGATCAAATGTTTTTTCATTAAAAAGGCAGTAATTTGATAATATTGTTTTGCTGAATCTGCAATTTTATCAATTAATTTAAAGTCACTTTCACAAGCCGGAAGGAATGATCCATTTGAAAAACTTTTATTATTAAATGGAGAGAATAATTTGTCTTTGTAATATGAACTTATAGGTAATAAATTCTGTTGCGATAAAATAGGAATTATCGAAAAGATAGAAAATATAAATGCAAGAATTATATTTTTTTTCATTAAAATAATTTAATTAATGGTTTTGTTAATGCAATAAAATGAGGGTTGAATAGGTTTTTTTTATTATAAACTAATTTTTGCCCACTTTCTATAGAGGTAATAGAGCCTCCAAGTGCTTCAAGAATTGCTTGTCCAGCTGCAATATCCCATTCCATTGTTGGTGCAAATCTAGGGTATATATCAGCTTTACCTTCGGCTAAATCAAAAAACTTGAGAGCACTCCCTTTTTTAAGATATTCTATCGAAGGATAAGTTAATTTTAATTTTTCTATAAAATCAAATGAGGCACCTGAATTTGGCGAATGTGACATCGTCATAACAAGAGGATTATTTGCAATTGTTCTAGCAGATAGTTTCAACCATTTAGTTTCATTATTAATATCTTTAAAATCTGAAATAAATACGCCTACTTTTTCACCTCCAAATAACACGGTATTATCAGTAGGCGAAGCAATAATCCCAAAAATAGTTTGTTTATTTTCGATCAACGCTATATTAACAGCAAATTGGTCATTTCTTTTTATAAATTCTTTGGTGCCATCTAATGGGTCAACGCACCAATTTAACTTCCAGTTTTTTCTTTCTGCAAAATCTTGATGAATTGTTTCTTCACCAAGAATGGGAATGTTTGTCGAATTTAAAATTCTTGATATAATTTCGGATGATGCTAAATCAGCTTCTGTAACTGGAGAACCATCTTTTTTAATCTCAGATTGAAATCCTTTTTCATAAAATTCTATTATCACTTTTGAAGCCTCAATAGAAGCTTTTAAAGCAATATGATAGATATCTGGAAATGTACTCAATTTCAATTTGTTTGTTCAAAAATAGACATTCTCAACTAATTTCGTTACATGAAATATTTAATTTTTATTTGAGTTATCCCTTGGTTAATTTCGATCAAGAGCAAAAGTTGGGGATTGAAAACAATTCTAAATCAATTATCAAGAATAATTTAACTTTATCAATTAAACTTCGATTATCATTTTCTTACTTTTCCTTGATGAAAAGTAAGCAAAAATCAAGGATCTTTCTAAGGAATTTTTCACTTCATTTAGGTGATTCCAACTGAAAATATATCGCTATTGAAGTGAAACCGCAGGTAAATACTTCCCTTCACGCTATCTTTCGCTGAAAAAGCGAAACGCGATTACGGAAAAATTTACAACTAATTCGGTAGAAAGACCAAATTCAAATTAGTGCTTCGCAAATAAATTTTTTATTTTATTTCTATAATACAATAAAAAAAAAATAGTCACCAACTTTTTGTGTTGATTTGTTAATTTCAACTTATTAAATTAATTCAATTTTGAATTCTTGAGTCAATTTTTTATACATAAAAAAAGCTGTCTTTAAAGACAGCTTTTTGATATAAACTTTTATTTTAAAATTAATGTCGAATAATTAATTTTCTATTTGAAATTCTTGTGTCTGATGATTCTAGAGTTACAAAATAAATTCCATTTTTAAAATCGGAAACATCAATCTTTTTATTACCTGAAAGTGTCTCAGAATAAACGTTGTTACCCAACACATCTATTATTTTTATTGACATAGGCTCGTTTGATGTCGATGAAACAAAAATTTGATCTGAAGCAGGATTTGGACCGATAGTTAAAGTGTTAGTTTGCTTGATACTTTTTAATCCTAAAACATAAACAATACGAATATCTACATAATCCTCGTAAGTCGTCCCGTCACCAATATGATAACGGTAAGTAGCATTTCCGGCTGATGAACCAGGCGTAAAATGTAAATTTAAAGAAGCTTTTTCAGTATTATTCAATACTATAGGATTATTCGCAGGTGTTGGCCAAATATCTCCAGAAGGTAAGTAACACGAACCAGGAATACAAAGTTGATCATTCCAATCATTTGCAACACTTAATTTTTCACGTGTAATTCTCCATGATTTTGCTGATCCAGTATTATTTTGTAATTCTAAATCTAAAACTACATAACCTAATAAATTTAATTGGTCATTTGATGGGTCAACATTTAAAATATATGGATTTAATCCATTGCCTGATATATCAGCCTGACTACCAGCAACACTAATAGATATCTGAGAGAAACTTATTAGATTTATGGATATAAATAATATGATTAAAAGTAAAGCTTTTTTCATGTTTTCAATGTTATTTAAAACAAATATACTAAATTGAAACTTCAATATCAAGTTATTTTCTTTTTATTTTAGCTAGATTAATTTTATTGATTTATTAAAAAATAGTACTTTTGGTTTAATAATTGTTAGAATTATAAAACGTATAAATAAATTAGCTACACATGAAAAATATATTTTCTTTAATTGTTTCATTCTCATTTTTTTTAAGTTCATATTGTCAAGAAAATGCTTCTCATATTTTGGAAGTAAAAAAAGTTCCGTCTGTTCAACTAAAAGATGTGGATGGGAAATCCATTAATACTGCTGAATTAGGATTTAAAGGTCCAGTAGTTTTTAGTTTTTGGGCAACTTGGTGCTCCCCTTGTAAAAGAGAATTAAATACAATCCATGACTTATATTCTGATTGGCAGGCAGAAACAGGTGTAAACCTTGTTGCAGTTTCAATCGATGATGAAAAAACAAAAAATCAAGTTCCAGTTTATGTAGATGGAAAGGCATGGGATTATTTAGTTTTAATGGATGTAAATGGTGATTTTAAAAGAGCAATGGGAGTGAATAATGTTCCGCATACTTTTTTGGTAGATGCTAACGGTAATATTGTTTATTCACATAATAATTATGCTCCTGGTGATGAGGATAAATTGTATGAAGAAATTAAAAAACTTTCTACAAAATAATTTTACAACTATAATTAGTTCACTTATTAAACAAATTGATGATTAAATATATTTTCTTTTCTTTTTCCATTTTCACTTCATTTATAGCTTATAATCAATCGAATAATGCAAATATCACTGGGAATATTGAAAGTACATTTCAATATCTAAGAGCAGATTCGTTGATTGGAGCTAATTTACCTCCTCAAAAAGGATTGTTAAATTCTTATATGAATGCATTTTATACGCAAGGAAGTTTTAAAGCGGGTATGCGAATCGAGTCCTATATGCCTCATATTAATGGATACCCTGATCGTTTCGATGGGACAGGTTTAGGTATGCGTTATATTGGTTTTGTAAACGATAAAGTGGATGTTACATTAGGTAATTTTTATGAGCAATTTGGTGCTGGTTTATTGTTTCGAGCTTATGAGGATAGAGCATTAGGATACGATAATGCAATGGACGGAATGAGATTAATTGTTAGACCAGTGAAAGGAGTAGTTTTAAAAGGTGTATATGGCAATCAACGCCAGGATTTTAAGTCTGGAATAATAATTCATTCGGCAGGAATTGTGAGAGGTTTAGATGGTGAAATTCATTTTAATGAATTAATCAGGGGGTTAAATGAGTCTAAATTTGATTTTACTATTGGTGCTTCTTTTGTAAGTAAGTATCAAAAAGATGACAATGACTTATTGAAATTACCTGAAAATGTTGGTAGTTATGGGGCAAGAGCAAAATTAAGATACGGGAAATTAACTTTTAATGCTGAACATGTTATAAAAGAAAACGACCCATCTTCTGATAATCAAAATATTTATAATACAGGGCATGCTACATTGTTTAATTTAGGATATTCTAAAAAAGGTTTTGGTTTTTCTTTCTCTGGGAAATCAGTTGATAACATGAGTTTTCGTTCGGATAGAAATCAATCATTACAAGTTGATTTAATAAATTATTTACCTTCAATGAATAAAACACATACTTATAATTTAGTTGCTTCGCTTTACCCTTATGCAACTCAATTAAATGGAGAAATTGCTTATCAAACAGAAGTTGTATATACTATTCCAAAAGGTTCAAAATTAGGAGGTACTTATGGGACAACTTTAAATGGAAATTTTTCAACGGCTTACCAACCTCTTCAGCATACTTCAACAATCAAAGCTTCTGACTCAACTGGTATAGCTTATGTGGGAAGACCTTTTGATAAAAGTAGTAACTTGTATTGGCAGGATATTAATTTCAGTATTTCCAGAAAATTTTCGAAATCATTCAATTTGGTTCTAAGTTATTTTGACATTAAATTAAATAACGACGTTGCAAAAGTTACTGAAGATGCTAAAGGAATTATTTCTTCACATATTGGCGTAATAGAAGCAGGATATAAAATCAACAAAAATCACTCTATACGAATTGAATTGCAAGAATTAGTTACAAACAAAGGAAAAGCAAGAGACAAAGGAGATTGGGCAACTGCCGTAGTTGAATATAATTTTAAATCAAATTGGTTTTTTGGTGTAATGGATCAATACAATTATTCTAATCCTGAGAAAGAGTTACAAATTCATTACGTTATTGGAACAGTAGGTTATGTAGAAGGTTCTTCTAGATTCACAGTATCAGTTGGTCGACAAAGAGCTGGTTTATTCTGTGTTGGTGGAGTTTGTAGAAATGTCCCTGCATCTAATGGATTAACCTTCTCGTTTACACAAAGTTTTTAATTAAAACCGAATTTATATGTATTTCAATAGAATGATTGGACAAAGTTTTAAAAATAGAACTGCTTTTTTTACATTCCTTGTAATTGGATTATTTTTAATTGTAATTAATAGCTCGTGCGATAAAGTTAAGAATCCATATCCGAAACAATTTGTTGATATGGATACAACACTTCTTTCAGGAATTACATTTAAAGAATATAAAAATACACTTTGGACAAATTTTTCAAACAATTCTAATACTTTAAGAAATGTTTTGATTGAAGATTTTACGGGACATAAATGTGTGAATTGCCCTTATGCTGCTAAAACTGCTCTATTAATTGAAGATGCTAACAAGGATAGAGTTTTTGTAGCTTCTATTCATTCTGGACCAAATGGGAATACAGGATTTCAGTCTACTTCAGGAACGGTGTTTTCTCGAGATTTCACAAATCCTCAAGGACTTGAGATTTCAAAATTAATCTCAGATGGTGGTTTTGTAGGAAACCCTTCAGGTACTATAAATAGAACTTCTCATGGTGGACAAATATTTCAAAATTATACTACTTGGGATAATTACTCTTCTTCAATTATAACCGAAAACATTTTAAAGGTTAATCTGCAATCCATAATTAATTATGTCCCAACTACTAGAGGTGTATTCTTACATACTGAAGTTGATGTTAAAACAGCAATTTCGGATGATTTATATCAAGTAGTTTATTTAATTGAAGATTCGCTTATATCACCTCAAACAACTCCTTCAGATTGGCCTATTGCTAATTTAGATATGAATTACGTGCACCATGATATTCATAGAGGTTGTATAGATGGTAAAGCTGAAGGAAGAAAGCTAACTTCTGATTTTAAAAAAGACAAAGATGGTAAAACATTAACGGGTGATAAATACTATTTAAATTATAGTTATAAATTACCTGATGCATTTAATCCAGATAATATGCATCTTTTGATTTTTGTTTACAATAAATCAACCAAAGAAATTTACCAAGTAATTAGAAAAGATATCCCTTAAGTATATTCTGCGTTGAAGGCTTATTTTTAATTAATCTTAATAGTTGGATTACTCTTTCTTTTTTCTGTATTTTTGTATAAACTATTCATAGAAATGGAAATAAATCGAGAAAGTGTTTTAGAAGTATTAGGGACAATTATTGAACCTGATTTAAAAAAAGATATTGTAACTCTAAATTTAGTTGAACATTTAGGAATTGAAGGTTCAAAAATTGAATTGTCTGTAGCGATTTATAATACAGCTTTGCATGCTAAAAAAAGAATGCAAGAAGCAATCGATTTTAATTTAAAGCGTGTTTTTGGTAATGATATTGAAGTGATTTCTTCAATTAAAGGATTACCTCAGAACGAAAAGAATACACATCGAAAAATACTACCAGAAGTTAAAAATATTATTGCTATTGCATCTGGTAAAGGGGGAGTTGGTAAGTCTACCATAACAGCAAATTTAGCGGGTGGTTTAGCAAAAGCAGGTTTCAAAGTTGGTGTAATAGATGCTGATATTTACGGACCTTCTATGCCAACTATGTTTGATGTAGTCAAAGAACGTCCTTCGATGATTGATGTGGACGGTGTCTCTAAAATAAATCCTGTAATGAGTTACGGATTGAAAATATTATCAATTGGTTTCTTTACTGAACAAGATAATGCAGTTGTTTGGAGAGGACCGATGGCTTCAAAAGCGATGACTCAAATGTTTACAGATGCTTATTGGGGAGAATTGGATTATTTGTTAATTGATTTACCTCCTGGTACAGGTGATATTCATTTATCGTTGGTTGGCTTAGTTCCTCTAGATGGTGTTGTTATTGTTAGTACTCCTCAAGAAGTTGCTTTGGCTGATGCGCGTAGAGGAGTAAATATGTTTCAAATGGATTCTATTAACGTTCCAATTGTTGGAATTGTTGAAAATATGGCTTGGTTTACTCCTGCAGAATTACCTGAAAATAAGTACTATTTATTTGGTAAAAATGGAGCAAAAGATTTAGCGGAGAAAATGGAAGTGCCTTTTTTAGGACATATTCCTTTGGTTCAAAGTGTTAGAGAAGCGGGTGATATTGGTAGGCCAGCAGTTTTTCAAGAAAACACACCGTCATCGATAGCATTTGATGAATTGGTTAAAACATTTATTGAGCAGGTAAAAATTGTAAAAAAAACAACATCTATTAAACAATTAGTATCATGATTTTAAATAAAGTAGAGTTAGAAGAAAAAATAAGAACTGTTTTATTAGAATTGAGACCTTTTTTCGAAGCGGACGGGGGTGATATAGAATTTTTTGAAATAACAGATGAAGGAGTTTTAAAAGTAATGTTAATGGGGGCTTGTAGTGATTGTTCTATGAGTTTAATGACCTTGAAATCGGGCGTTGAAGAAGCTGTCAAGAAAATAGCTCCTGAAATTATTTCGGTTGAAGCAGTAAATCATCCCTCATTTGCTTAATTTATAATGAATTGAATTTCAATAGAAAGCGACATTTATTGTCGCTTTTTTTATACCTCAAATTCATAGGAAGTCAATACTTGATTTTTATCATCCATTACTTTTAAAAAATAGTTCCCTTTTATCCAACCTTTTACCCTAATATGAAAAGTTGATTCGACAGGTCCATCCCATAATGCTCTTCTTTTTTGACTTCTCATAACTACACCGCCCGTTTCTTTATGAATTTCTTCATGTATATAGGTGTTTTTCAAGCAAGAAAATCGATATTTTCCTCCGACTTCTGTTGTGTTGCGAACGATATATCCATTTTGATCCAGACTTTCTGTTTGAGATGCTGCATACCACGTTTCTTTTTGATTCGTCAATTCACATAAAAATTTTCTAATTTCTTTGTCAGCTGGAGTTAGATTTGGAATTGCTGCTACTGAATGATTGTCGGATGCTGTCCAAACCATATTTTGAAAATAATTGACATCAATTTTTTTCTGTTTAATGAAATCAACTAGTTTTTGAAGTTTTGGATTCGTTGTTTTATTTACTACAAAACTGCTCGTTTCTCTTGGACTTGCATCATGTGCTTGACAACAATAAGCCTCAATTGTTATATTCGTTTTTACTTTTGGAAGTACCGAAACTATCTGATCTTTAACAGTTAATAAAGTCTGTTCACCCTCATTTGAAGGTTCAAAAATTGTTCCTGCTGGAATTCTTAAAGTTAACGAAGAAGTTGTAAGGTTTTGAATATCAACAACCACCGATTTCCCACTATGCGAACCATTGGATTTTTGAAGACTTTTTATTTTCCTGAATTTACAAGCATCTGAAAATAACAATTCGGTTGTTTCATGTTTTTTCGATTGAAATGAAAAGAATGAAAGGCAAAATACCAACAAGCAGGTATTTAAGACTGGGAGAGAGCGATTGTTTTTCATTTGGAGAGAGTTTCTCCTATAATTTAGAATTCAAAAAAAGTTACAATTCAAAATAATAATAAGTTACATCTTTTATAGTGGAGATCTATTTTGCTTAAAATTATTGATATTATTTTTTTGTTAAATTTTAAAACTACATATTTCACTACTAATTGTTTTGGAATATACTATAGACACTATCAATAAGTTAGTGTAGAATTAAATAAACAATCCTTAATCAGAACAAATAACTTCTATTTAATAAAATATTTTTTTTATTCAACTTATAAATCATATTTTTGCCAAAAATATGATAAGAATCATAAATTCTCTAGTGATTAAAATCAAAATTGAATTTCTAAAAAATCATATTGCTCGATTTGTTCGAGTAAAAAACTTATTTTATAAAATTATAGTAGTATGAACAACACTTTTCGTTTTTTTCTTAAATCAATCTCTGTTGGGATTTTTCTTTTGTTTTTTAGTTTTAAAGCTGAATCTCATGGTATGTCAACTCCTACTATAACTTTTGATAAATGTACAGGGAAGACAACAATTAATTTTCAAACTAGTGGTGGTGGTGATGCGGTAACTTCGCCTGGTATAACATGGGGTTATGAGTGTCAAGATTATTTAAATAACGCATCATTTTATTATAAAAATACATCTGGAGACTGGGTTGTATTTTCTACTTATGGAGGTGGTTTCATTACTGTACCTTCTTATTGTACATATACTACTGGTAAAATGGTAGTAAATACTTATCCTTCAGATGCTTTAATGCCATATGAATTTAGAATAGCAGGTTCTTGGCATAACGATGCATCAAGTGGAATTGTCTGTGGTGCTGATTTTAGTTCAGGTAATGATAACTTTGATGTATCTTCTTCTAAATTTACACCCCAAATAATTGATGCCCCTGCAAATGTTACAGCAACAGATGGTAATTTATGTGGTAAAATAGATTTAAAATGGGATGCGCCTTCACAATCATGGGCAACACTTGCTGCTTGTAGTTATCCAGGTACCTATTCGTATGATATATACAATGGCTCAACTCATATTGGGAATACATCAGATACTAAATACACCTATTATACAAATACATCAACCGATATCACTTTTAATATTAAAACACGTTGGGTGCCAGATGGTAATCCTTATTATTTTCTTAATAGTGCATCTTCTGACGCAGTTGGTAAAATAAAACAAGTACCCGACCCTGCATCAGGAGTTTTGGCATCAACTGATAGATGTGATGGTGCCATCAAAATTGAATGGAGTTGGTATGCTAGTAATCCTGAAAATGGTTTTAAATTATACCGATCAACAAATAATACAGGTCCTTTTACTAAAATTGCCGATTTATCAGGTTCAGTTAGAAATTATGTAAACGATGCTAATACAGTTAATTATCCTGCAGTAAAAAAGCAAAATTATTATTATAAAGTTTCTACAATTAATGATTGTAATTCAGAAACACCTTCTGAAATTTTTATGGGATATGCAGCGGATAAACCGTTAGCTTCTGTTTTGGCTACTCCTATTATTAATGCTAACAATACGATTACTTTAAATTGGACAAATGCTTCAGACAACGAAGATAAATTCACAGTTGAAAGGTATTTAGACGGGGGAGGCTCACCTACAATAATAGAACTGCCTGTTAATACGGCTTCTTATATAGATGCTTCTGTGGCTGCTTGTATTAAATACAATTATATAATCAAAGCATATAATTCATGTGCAGTATATGGGATTTCCTCAAATTCAAATGACACGAAATTAACACCAGACTTAAGTACCACATTTAATGCGAATAAAAAACTTACATGTTCAAAAGGATATTACAATAATCGTGTCGAGTTGAGTTGGTCTCTTGATAATTCCAATGTGATAACGAACGTTAAAATATACCGTAAAGTTTATGGTTCATTAGATTTACCAACACTTATAACAACAGTTACACCTGCTACTGGTACTTATATTGATTACACAATTGATGCAGGGGTTTTTTACCAATACTCATTGGTTGGAGAAACCAATTGTGCGGGTACATCAATAGTAACTTCAACTAATGTTTATTCTGAAGATATTGGTTTTCGATCTCCTACAGGTATTATCAATGGCCATATTGAGTATGCAGGAGGTATTGCTGTTAAAGATGCTATCGTAAGGGTAGAGAAAACATCCGGTGCATCTGGTTACGCAGCATCGTTTGATGGAAATGGATATTTGAGCGCGCCAAGCAATCCAAATTTAAGTGTTTCTAATGCCTTAACTTTAGAATCTTGGGTTTCTATTTCAGATTTAGCTGTGTCTCAATTTATTTTAGGGAAAGAAGGTTCATATGTTATACGTTACGATGGTTCGTCAAATAAAGTGAAATTTGAGGTTATAAATGGCGCAACTACCTACACTGCTCAATCGAGTGATCCAATTTTGGTCAATCAATATTATCATTTTACTGGAGCTTACGATGGTGTAAATGTTAAATTATTTTTAAACGGTAATTTGGTTCAATCAGTTGCAGCTTCAGCATTGATTACACAAAATGGGAACGCATTGACAGTTGGGGGTAATGGAACAACTAATTTCAAAGGTAAATTGGATGAAATTCGTGTTTGGAAAATAGCAAAAACAAATGATGATGTTAAAAAAGATTTTGAGCGAATTTTAAATGGAAACGAAACGGGTTTGGTTGTTGCTTTTCATGCCGATGAAAATGTAGGAACAGCATTGTACGATATTTCTAAAACAGGGAATTCTTTTAATGCGAACCATACTTCCTTTACAGGTTCAGGTTTTACATTTTCTTCTACTATTCCTAGTGCTTCTCAAATGGGTTATATTGCTTACACCAATGCAACTGGTGATTATACCATTGAAGGTGTTCGTTACAATGGAACAGGAGAGAATTTTAAAGTAACACCTAGTTTAGGAGTTCATAAATTTAAACCAGGAAATAAGATTTTATTTATCGGTGATGGTTCAACGGTTCAAAATACAATCGATTTCTTAGACGAATCTTCTTTTTTAACAACAGGAAATGTTAGGTATTCCCCATTGAGTGAGTCGTGTACTTGTCCAGTAGAGGGTGCATTTGTCTTAATTGATGGAGTAAACGTTGTGAAAGACGGAGCCGTGGTTACTACAAATAGTGATGGAAACTTTAGTATTAATGTGCCTATTGGAGAGCATGTTATAACGGTTAGTCAACCCGGTCATACTTATTTAAAAGGAAGATTTCCAGTAGATTTAAATACCAAACATAATTTTCAAGAAAATTTACTCGGAATAAAATTCATCGATTCTACTTTTGTAAAAGTAGTCGGAAGAGTTGTTGGAGGAACAAGAGAAGCTGCAAAGCCAATGATAATAGGTAGATCTAAAAACAACATCGGTGCAGCAGAAATTAAATTTACAACACTGAGTAGTTGTTACACAAAATCGATTATTACTAATCCAGTAAGTGGTGATTACGTGGCTTATTTACCACCATTGAAATATACAATTGCAGATTTTAGCACTACGAATTCATCATCACCAAATATTGCAACCTTTACGAATTCTATTTTTTCTAATAATACATTATTAGATGTATCAACAATTCCACCTGTTCAAGAAATCATTGATACAGTTTTCACGAATGCAGCAAAAACAGCATGGAGCAGTATTGGTAAAGAAACATATCAAACAATAAGAAGTTGGAACTATCGATCTGCACCTGAAATTTGGGTAAAAGATTTAAAAGGACGTGATTTCACTAATTTTGGGGGAGATTCTACTTATGTTTACGATAATCCAATTACAAAATTAAAAGACACGTTAAAAGGAATAACACCTGTAACATTTAGTTACCCATTATTTACTCAAAGTAAAGAATACAATGTAAAAATAGGTGCAAAAGAAAAGTACATTTATAAAACAAGTCCTTCAGCAACACCAATTGTAGATGAAGTGCCAGTTACAACAGGTTTACTTACAATCAACAATGGTTTATCTACTATTCCTATTAAACAAATTAAAGTAGATGAAACCTATATTTCTGCAACAAAAGATAGTACTTCATCTCCATATTCGTTTATTGTAGGAAAGCCTTCTACTTCATTTACACCTGGCTCAAATAATTTTTCAAATCAGTTTTCTGTGACTTTTGAAAGCGGCATCAATAAAGTTGAATGGAAATTAATAGGAATAATCATTGGAGGTAAATCCTCAGATGGACAAGGTTTCGTAACTGTTGGCCCTCAAATTCCAGAAATGATTTTAAGAGATCCACCTGGAACGGATAGTTATTGTTCGTTTGAAAAAGGACAATCGATTTCGAAAGAAACGAATTGGTCTGTTGGATTTGGATCAGGAATTAATGCTCAAAAAAGAGTTGAGCTTGGAACAAAATTTTCTATTGGATTAGGAATGCAAACAGAAACAGAAGTTAGTAATGAATTAAAAATAAATTTAAAAGAAGAATCGAAAACGACTGATGGTGGAGGATTAATTACAACATTAACTTCAACTGATAATTGGTCCACAAGTCAAGGTTTAAATGGTGTGTCAGGTAATTACATTGGTGCCGGCGGTGATATCTTTATAGGAAAAGCGATGAATGTTGACTTTGGTATCGCAGATAACATTAGTATCGTTCAATATAGTACTTGTAGTCTTCCAGGAGTTTCATGTAATTCAACTCGTTTTAACTATAATGGTGTAGAATATGCGGTCGCTTTACGTAAAACTTTAGCAGTAGCGCCTGGTGGATATGCAACTGCATTTACGTATACTCAAGATCATATTGTTTCAAAATTAATCCCACGTCTAAAAGAGTTGCGTAATCAACTTTTCACATCCAAACCAACTATGTATGTTTCAAAACTGGCAAAAAACAGCCCTAATTACGGAAGAAATAATGATGATCCAGTTTTCGGAAAAGCACCTTATAATCCTTGGAGTATTGGCTGTTTAAATTGTCAAACATCAGAAAATCAAATAACTACAGAGCCGTCGGATGCAGATGGATTGAGTTATAGTTATATAAAACCTTCAAATCCAATTCCTGTTTCTCTAACTACGAATAGCGGTGTAAATACATCAATGAACATTCCTGCAGCAATGGGCGATTCAGTAAGATGGTACAACCAACAAATTAGGTTATGGGAAGAAGCTGTTGCCAGAAATGAAAAGGATAAATACGATGCGATTTTAAAAGCTTCGCCCGATGTAAATAGGTCATTTAGTGCAGGTACTGCTTATACAAATACAATCACTAATGAGTCTACATATACTACAACTTCTGCTTTCGAACTTGCTATTTCGGTTGAAGCTGTATTAAAAATAGGAGCAGAAATTGGTGGTTCTGGAGTAGAGGTTGAAGATGGTTTAGCAATTAATCTAAATTATAGTAATGATGAAACAAATACTACTTCAAATACAACTACTTTTTCATACACTTTATCAGATTCTGATGTAGGTGATTCATACAGTGTTGATATTAATAAAAGTTCATTAGGCTACGGTCCAATCTTTAGTATTAAAGCCGGAGAGACTTCTTGTCCGTGGGAAGGAGCAACAAAAAGTTTGTATTATACTAAAAATGATAAACCTGTTATACTAAGTGGTGGAACTTTAAAAAGACAAAATGTTGAGATGAAAGTAGATGGTAGTCCTACTTTTAGTAAAAAAGTGAACATTCCATCGGATGCTAAAGCTGTTTTTGATTTGGAAATAATCAACAATACAGAAACACACGATGATATCGAATATGCCATGAATGTATTGTCTTATACCAATCAAAATGGAGCAATTGTAACCATTGATGGTAACATGCCATCGGATCAATTGTATCTAGTAAAAGATGGAGGTTCAATTCATAAACAATTGGTTATAGAGCGTGGTGTTAGTGAATATGAATACGACAGTATTGCTGTAGTTGTTGGATCAGCATGTGGTGATGAAAAAATTGCTGACACCATTTATGTTAGTGTCCATTTCTTACCATCTTGTACGGATATTGCTATTTCAAACCCGTTAAATCAATTTGTAGTCAACAATTCTTTTGATAATAAATTGAACGTAATCGTTGATAATTATGACATCAACTACAATGGTTTAAAACAACTGGATTTTGAATACAAAAAAAGTGCAGAATCGAGTTGGGTAGGTTTACAATCATGGTTTAAAAATGTAAAATTACCACCTACAGGATTAGGTAAAGATTCTTTAAAAATTTCTGAAACAGACGCTTATACTTTATACGAGTGGGATGTAAAAGATTTGCCGGATGGAAATTACGATATTCGTTCAAAATCTAAGTGTGACCGTGCAACTATTGAATCGATCGTTTTAACTGGAGTTATTGATAGAATTAATCCTGCAGCATTTGGTACTCCTTCGCCAGCGGATGGAATATTAGATCCAAACGACGATATTTCTATTCAGTTCAACGAAACAGTAGATATTGGTACTATTAATACATACAATTTTGATGTCAGAGGGGTTTTAAACGGAGGAGTAATTGATCACGGAACTAGTTTAAACTTAGACGGAACAGCGAACTATTTAGAAGTTGTTGGTGGCGCAAATTTACAAAACCGTGATTTCTCAGTTGAGTTTTGGGCTAAGCGAAATGCTTTGGGAGAGCAAGCGGTTGTTAGTCAGGGAATAGACTCTAAAAATAGTTTGTTTATAGGATTTAATGCTGCTAACGAATTCACAGTTCGATTAGGAGATGCAGCAGAAGTTGCTACTACAGGAACTTCACCAGTATTGAATAAATGGAACCATTATGCTGTTTCTTATAACAAAGCAAATGATGAAGTTTTATTATTCGTTGATGGAGTATTAAAAAATTCAATAAATACGAATTTAATAGTAGATTACTCAGGTTCAGGAAAATTAATTTTCGGAAAAGAGAACCATAGTAACTCTAAGTATTTCAATGGAAATGTGCATGGAATAAGAATGTGGTCTAAAGCATTAAAAGGAACGGAAGTATCATCACAATTAAGTAGAGAATTAAACAGATCTTCAGCAGGTTTACTATACGATTGGAGAATGAATGAGGCAGATGGAAATGTTGCTACAGATTACATCAGAAGCAGAAATGCGGATATAAAATCGGCAACATGGCAATTGGATCCAAATGGTTTTGCTGCACAATTTGATGGAGTAGATGACAATATCAAGGTAGATGCTTCTAAAAATGCAATCGATAGTGAAATGGATTTTACACTTGAGTTTTGGTTTAATTCAACACAAACAGCTCCTGCAACTTTATTCTCAAATGGAAAAGGAGATGGGGTAGGTTCTGATAAATTGTATGCATGGAATATACAAAAAGATGGGAATGGAAAAATTCACGTTTTCCACAACGGAATTGATTTTACAGCAACTAATCAATCGTATTTTGATGGTAAATGGCATCATTTTGCCTTAACTATGCAACGTACAGGAAATTTGACAGCGTATATCGATGGAAATTTAGAAAATTCGATGTTGGCTAAAGATTTCAAAGAATTCAATACCGCAAGTATGTATTTGGGAACAAGAGCTTATCAAGATGGTTTCAATACAATTACTGATTTACCATTTACTGGTAAAATGGATGATTTTAGAGTTTGGAATTTAACTAGAAAATTAGAACAAATCAAAAGAGATAAACAATTCCGATTGAAAGGAGATGAGCCAGGTTTGTTTGCTTATTTACCTTTTGAGGGTTTAACATCAAGTGCTGGTATCTCAAGTTATACAGCAACAATGAATAGTTTATCTGAGAATAGTGTTCCTAAGAAAGACAGTGTTGTAACGACTGCAAATAATGGAGTAGTAACTATTTCCCAAACACCGTTATTAAAATTACCACGTCCAGTTGCATCAATACCATTTACTTATTTGATAAATAATGATAAAATAATTGTGCAACCTTCAATAGATGCGGCTTTGATAGAAAACGTTACGTTGGATATTACGGTGAAAAATGTAAAAGATTTACGCGGTAATACGATGGTATCGCCCAAAACGTGGATTTCTTATATGAATAAAAACCAAGTTAAATGGCAAGATGATCTTGTAGAATTTACAATTGAACAAGGAAAGGGATTGTTGTTTACACAAGAAATGTTAAATACAGGTGGTGCATTAAAACAATATACAATTAGTAATATACCTTCTTGGATGACTGTTACTAATCCAAATGGCAACATCAACCCAAATAGTTCTGTGACTAAATCATTCAATGTTTCAACAGGTGTTAATATTGGAACGTATGAGGAAGATATTCTTTTAACAACAGATTTTGGTTATGCCGAAAAATTAACAGTTCGTTTGGTTGTAAAAGCAATTGAGCCGAAATATTCATTCGATCCTTTGAAATATCAATACAGCATGAACATTATTGGTCAATTAAAAATAGACAATGTTGTATCTTCTAATGAAGGTGATAAATTAATCGCTTATGTGAACAATGAAGTAAGGGGTATTGGAGCATTGAAATACTTACCTGCTTACGATAAATACGAAGTTTTCTTAAATGTGTATAGCAATACCATAAATGGTGAAACTGTGAAATTTAATATTTGGAATGCTTCAAATGGTGAAACATATGTCGACGTAACTCCAAACGTTGTTTTTGAAGAAAGTAAATTAATTGGAACACCTGCTGCTCCAGAAACATTTGCTACAACAACCACGATTAAAAAGAACATACCATTGACAAATGGTTGGACATGGGTTTCGTTTCCTGTAAACTCTACTAAATTTAATAGTTCTAAGAATTTATTAAGTAGTTTAAGTCCGGTTTTAGGAGATGTATCTACTAGCCAAACTGCTTATGATCAGTATTCAGGTAATGATTGGTTAGGGAATTTAGGTTCATACTCGATGATGAAATCGTATAAAATTAAGTTAAGTAAAAATGATACTTTAAGATTGGAAGGAAGCAAAGTACTTCCGGATTTAACACCGATAGCAGTAAATGTTGGGTGGAATTGGATTGGTTTTAATTCACTTAAAAATCTTTCAGTAACAGAAGCTTTAGGAAATTATAATCCAACAACTGGTGATATTTTGAAAGGTCAGTTTAGTTTTGCTTATTATGACAATTTGTTGGGTTGGATGGGAAGTTTAACAACTATGATTCCAACGGAAGGTTATATGTTAAAATCTTCTACGGCTTCAAGTTTTACTTATCCTAATTCAGCTGTATATGGAAAAAGTTCAGTAATTAATTCATCTATCAAAAACAATGAACCTTTGGTAGCAGATTTTTATCCAGAACAATTTAGTAAAAACATGTCAATCATTGGAAGTACAAACGTATGTCCTGAGATTATTGAAAATGATAAACTTCTGTTAAAAGTATACAGTGGAAATGAATTGAGAGGAGTTTGTAAACCACAATGGGTAGAAGCAAAAAATGACTATTTATTCTTCTTGACGGCTTATTCCAATAATGACCAAGAAAAATTAACATTTGTTTATACTTCAGAAGGTGATTCAAAAGTAAATGCTGTTCAGGAAATAGTATTTACAGAAAACAATCTTTTAGGAACACCTAAAACACCATTATTGATTAATGTAGATGAAAGTGAAACATGTTTAGAATCATTTAAAGAAGTTGCAGGATTGAATGTTATCAAAGATGGATTTGTATCAATTTCACCAAATCCTTTTAATAAAGTTTTAAATATTGATTTCAAAAAAGAAACAGATGGTTTAATTCGATTATTTGATACAGCAGGAAAAGAAGTATATGTTAGAGAGATCAAAAAAATGGACAAAATTGAAATTAATTTCAATGAGGATAATAAATTTTTGACAACAGGGGTATATTTCTTAAGAATTGATACAGATTCTACTACTACAACATATAAACTTATTAAACAATAATTGAACCCAAGGTAGATCGGTTATCTCTAAATTAGGGATAACCGGCTACATTTAAAAATATATATATGTCTAAAATTATTTTAATTCTTAGTTTAACATTTTCAGTTACTTTTTTAACGGCAGCTGTCCCAACTTGGTCTGTAAATCCCTTGAATTACCAATATAATATGAATATTACTGGTATTGCGAATCTTTCATGTGAAGATTTAGCTAATAGTACTAATATGATTGGAGCTTTTATCAATGGAGAGTGTAGAGGAGTAGTAAACACTAATGTTGATGTAAATGGTAAAAAGTTAGCATTTTTGATTGTTTACAGTAATTCAACACTCAATAATCAAACGATATCCTTTAAAATTTACAACAGTTCAGCGGATATTCAGTATGATGTAGTTGATCAACTTAATTTTAGTTCTTCTTCTGTAATAGGAAACCCTACTAATCCATATATTTTTAGAAATAATCATGCTCCTTCGGATATATTATTTCCTGTTACGACGATTCAAGAAAATACAGCTATTTCATCTCAAATTGGAATTTTTTCTACTTCCGATGAAGATGTAAATGATGTCCATACTTATAGTTTGGTTTCTGGAAAGAATAGTACTCACAATTCAATGTTTACTATCTCGAATAATCAATTGGCTTTAGGAGCATCTTTAAATATAAATATTGAAGACACATTAAGAATTAGAGTAAAGACTTTAGACCAAAATGGGTGCTCATTTGAAAAGGAATTTAATTTGTTAGTAATAAACTCTTTAGAAGCTCCAACAGCACTCTTACTTTCTAATTTAGTGTTTAATGAAAATGAAATTAATCCGAAAATTGGTTCTTTTAGCGCAATAGATAATGATCCAAATGAATCGTTTACTTATACTTTAGTCAATGGTTTAGGTGATTTAGATAATGCAAGTTTCTCAATTTTGGGTGATAATTTATTTTTTAACACAAGTGCAAATTTTGAAGTTAAAAATAGTTATTCTATTCGAAGTAAAGTTACAGATTTAGGAGGTTTAAGTTTTGAAAAAGATTTTATAATTACTGTAATTGACTTGAACGAACAACCAAAAATTAATCTACAAGATTACCAAGTGTATGAATTAGAACCTATAGGAAGAGAAATAGGTTTAGTTACTTTTGTAGAATATGATAATAATCAATTTCAAAAATTTAAGGTTTTAAGTGAAAATGAAACTTTTTCAATAGATTCATTAACAGGCATGTTGAAATTGAATAAAAATTTAGATTACGAATTAAAAAATGAATATATAATTACAGTAATTATTCACGACAATGGGTTGCCTATTTTAACAGATACAGCTTTTTTAAAGGTAAATGTTATTGACCAAGTTGAATTAGATGTTTTTCCATCTGCAGATTTTGTATCACCAAATGATGATGGGAAAAATGATTATTGGACAATTAACCATGTTGAAATATATAAAGATTTTAGTTTGAAAATTTTAGATGAATTTGGACAAATGGTTTTTAATGTTCCTTCAAATTACAATAATGAATGGGATGCAAAGATAAATGGGATAGCTCTTCCAAACGGAAATTATTACTATCATTTTTATAAAGATAGTTCAAGCCAACTTTTTAAAGGAATAATTACAGTTCTTAAATAAAAACAATGAAAAATAAGATTTATACTACTTTATTTTCCGTTATGTTATGTGCTGTAGTTTCAGCTCAAAATCTAACGATGGATTATTATTCGTATTTATACAATTGGTACAACATCAATCCTGCTTATTGTTCAAATGGGGATAAATTATCAGCGATATTGGATGTGCGTCAACGTGCAGGATTAAATACAAATAATTCTATGGCAGGTTTAAAAGGAATGCTTGGTGATAATCAAGGTATTGGTGCAAGAGTTATATCTGATACACGATCTGCTTTCCAAGTTATTATGGCTGATGTAACCTATGGTTATAAGCTGAAAATTAATACGAATCAATCGTTTACCTTTGGATTATCAGCAGGTTTGACAAGTAGGTCTTTTAATTCATCTAAAATTAGAAACGGTGAAGGTTTGGATCAAACGGATCCTGTATTACAAAATTCGAATATTAATTCAACAGCATTTATGTCTGGAGCTGGATTTTTATACAATTTTAAAAAAACAGAGTTATCATTTTCGTTGCCACATCTAGTCGAGAATGGTAAAAACATGTTGGATAATGTAAACGTTGTGGTTTCAAATCCTATTGAATTGAAACATAAAATTAGTCTTACACCAATTATTTATTATTTTGTTATTCCAATAGTAAATGACATCGCTGTAATTCAATTAAAAGTGGATTACAATAAAAAGTATTGGCTTCAAACAGGATACCAAAATAGTTCAAACATTAATGTTGGTGTTGGTTTAAATTTGGGAGCTTTTGGTGTAGGATATAATTATACAATATCCAATCAAATTATGCGAACCCAAACTTCTGGTACGCATGAGTTTTTCTTAAAATTAAACATTAAAAACCCAAACGATGAATATGGAATTAATGTATTGGATGAGCCATTAGCTCCAAAAAATAAATTAGGATCAATAATTGATAAATTAAACGAATTAACGATTAATGAAAATTCATCAGTTCAAGATTTAAAATATGAATTGGGAAAAATTAAATATGAATTAAAAGAATTATCAGATTCAAATTTCAGTTCAGAAGATCCACAAACAATTGAGTCAAATCTTAAAATAATCGAAGAAAAAATATATGAAATTGAAAATAGACTTAAATCAAAAAAGTAATAGCATATTATTTTTTTTAGCATTAATATGTTGCATAAATGCGAGTGCTCAAACTAATACTAATACAGAAAGCCAGGAATTAAATAAAAAGAAGATAGATCAACTTATAGAAAAGGTTGAAACAATAACTAGTAACCAAGATTACGTAGATTCCATTTTAAAAGTAAACAAGGAGTTAAATTTGAGACTTCAAGCACTAGAAGCAATAGCTCTAAAAGAGAAGCAGAGAAGAGAAGCAGAATTAGCATCTCAATCAGATCAGAAAGAATTTATTGTGATAGCCGTTTACAACAAAGAAGCACAGGCACAACGCTTCATAGAACTAAAACAATTGAAAGGATTTGAAGTTGTTACAAGTTCATCAAAAAATAAATTTTATGTTGCTGCAAGGTTACAGAAAAATGAAAATCTATTAATAAGTATAAAAGCAATTAAAAATAAATACAACCGGAATGCTTGGTATGTAGCTATTTAAAATAAAAAAACCTTCTCATCGAGAAGGTTTTTTTATGGAGTTTAAAATAGTTTTTATTTTTTTACAGCATCATATTTTGCAGCAACAACATCCCAGTTGATTACATTAAAAAATGCGTTCATGTAATCAGGACGTCTGTTTTGATAGTTTAAGTAGTATGCATGCTCCCATACATCCATTGCTAATAATGGAGTCCCATTAAATCCTTCTTCCATTAATTGGTTGTCTTGATTTGGAGTAGAACTAACTACTAATTTACCTTGAACTAAAGATAACCAAGCCCAACCAGATCCGAAACGAGTAGCACCTGCTTTCGCAAACTCAGCTTTAAAATTTTCAAAAGATCCAAAAGTTGCAGTAATATCAGCAGCTAAAGCACCAGTTGGTTCGCCACCTTTATTTGGAGCCATTACTTCCCAAAATAAATTGTGATTCCAAAATCCACCACCATTGTTTCTAATTGCAGGAATATCTCTTCCTTTAATTAAAACTTCTTCAATTGATTTCCCTTCCAAATCTGTTCCTGCAATTGCTGCATTTAGATTGGTAATGTAAGCTTGGTGATGTTTTGAATGGTGAATTTCCATTGTTCTAGCATCGATATGTGGCTCTAATGCATCGTATGCATAAGGTAATTGAGGTAATTCAAATGACATATTTTCTATTTTAAAAATTTATATTTATTTACCTTCAAAATTAGTTTTTTTGATTGTAAATAACATTACATAATTATTATTTTTTATACTTATCCGAATATTTTTTAAATAGTGCTTTTTGAAGGTTGTTTATTTCAACAAATTCTCCATCAATTAGTACAAGACTAATTTTATTTGTTCGCATGTCTAAAGCATTCCCTTCGGATATAAATAAAGTAGCATTTTTACCTATCTCAATACTTCCATATTTTTCTGATATTCCAATTATTTCAGAACTACTTAAAGATACAGATTGAATGGCCTGCTCTTCAGTTAATCCATATGCTTTTGCTGTTCCAGCTAAGAAGGGTAAATTTCTCGAGTTCATTGCTTCCATATCACCTTCGTTTTGAAGGCAGAATTTAACACCACCCTCATGAAGTAGATAGGGTAGTTTATACGTTAAATCAATAGCATCATCTTCATTGTGAGGTAAATTATGTAAACGAGATATCATTATCGGAATTTTAGCATCTTTTAATTTTTGAGTTATTAGATAACTGTCTTGACCGCCAACAATAACGGGGTATTGAATATTGAATTCTTTCGAAAAAGTTATTATGTCTAACAATTCTTGTAAGTAATTAGCATGAATATATATTCTTTTTGTGCCTTGAAAACAGTCTTTCATTGCTTCTAATCGAATATCAATTTTCTCATGCTCAGATGATTCAGAGTAGGTCTTCGCAAGTTTGAAAAAATCAGTTATTTTGGTTTTTTCTTCTTCGTAATTTGAATTTTTATGAGTAGAGTTATTTGTTAAATGCTCCTTTTGTGAATTAATTGGCCAATTTAAGTGAATTCCATCTTCTTTTAACAAAGTTGCATCTTCCCAATTCCAACCATTCAATTTCATAATCGATGACGTTCCTGAAATAATACCTCCTCTTGGTGTCGCTTGAGAAATCAAAACACCGTTTGTTCTAACCGTTGAAATTACATCTGACTCTGCATTATATGCAATTTGAGTTCGTATATGTGGATTAAATTCACCAACTTCTAAATAATCATGCGTTGCTTTAACACCATCAATTTCTGTAAGTCCTAAGGTAGAATTAGGAGCGATAAATCCAGGATAAATTTGCTGACCATTTAGGTCTATTATGGTGTCCCAGTCTTTTTTATTGTATGTATAGGCTAATGAATTTCTTACTAAAGTAATTTTTCCATCCTCTATACCAATAAGTGCACTTTCAATTACTTGTCCATTACCGACGTGTAAAAAACCATGTTCTAATAAGATTTTGTTCTTTTTTTGAGCTTGATTGCTGAAAATAAAACTAAAAATAAATAGTAGTAAAGTGATGTAATTATACTTCATGAACTCGGATTATACTTGGTCTAATTTACGCACCATTGTTAATATTGTTGCTAATGCAACTGTTTCACCTGTTTCATCAAATACGTCTACTAAAAATTTGACTATCCCTTTAGCAATATCATCTTCAGAACGCTTTTCTTGATCTACTTTTTCTTTTACAGTAAAACGAACACCGATTGTAGCGCCAGGATAAACAGGTTTTGTGAATCTAGCTTCTTCAAGTCCATAATTTAATAAAACAGGGCCTTTTTTAGGGTCTACAAATAACCCAGCTGCTTTGGATAAAACAAAGTATCCATGCGCAACTCTTCTTTCAAAGATTGTTCCTTCTAAAGATGTAGCGTCCATGTGAGCATAGAAATTATCTCCAGATACATTCGCGAAATTGACTATATCTGCATCAGTTACAGTATGTTTATGTGTAAAAACAGTTTCACCAATCACTAACTCTTCAAAATGTTTTCTAAAAACGTGTGGATTTGCTTCAGGCATTTCTGCACCGACTTGAAATTGTTGTGTTATGTTTGTTATAGTTGTAGGATGTCCTTGAATAGCAGTGCGTTGCATATAATGTAAAACGCCACGCTTTCCACCCATTTCTTCTCCACCTCCAGCTCTTCCCGGTCCACCGTGCGTTAACATTGGCATTGGTGAGCCGTGACCAGTACTTTCTTTAGCACATTCTTTATTTAATACTAAAATTCTACCGTGCATTGATGCTGCTCCGATTACAAATTCAGTAGCTTCTTTATCATTTGGAGTAACTATAGAAGAAACCAGAGAGCCTTTTCCCATTTTAGCTAATTCTATTGCATCTTCAATAGTTTTGTATGGCATTATTGTAGATATAGGTCCAAAAGCTTCAATTTCGTGAACGTCTGTTTTATTAAAAGGATCATCATTTCTAAAAAGAATAGGGGAGAAAAACGCACCTTTGTTTTTATCAGCACCCGTCACCTCAAAGTCATCTAAACTACCGTAGGCGATATTTTGAGATTTCATAAGAAGTTCAACATTTTCTCTAACTCGATCAACTTGAGTTCTAGTAGCTAATGAACCCATTCTAACGCCTTCTATACTTGGATCTCCAATTTTCGTTGAGGCTAATCTAGAAGAAATTCCTTTTTCGACTTCATCAATCAGATCTTCTGGAACGAATATTCTTCGAACAGCCGTACATTTTTGTCCAGCTTTTATTGTAATTTCTTTTGTCGCCTCTTTAATAAATAAGTCAAATTCTTCCGTTCCAGGTACTGCATATTTTCCTAAAATAGTTGCATTTAATGAGTCAGCTTCAAGATTGAAAGGAACACTTTCCTCGATAATGTGGGGTAAACTTTTTAATTTTTTCCCAGTAAAAGCACTCCCCGTAAAAGTGACAACATCCTGATTAGTTACATGGTCTATAATACCTCTTCCAAGTCCACAAACTAATTGTAGCGAACCTTCAGGTAAAATTTTTGAATCTATTATGTCTCTAACCATTACTTCTGTTAAAAAACAAGTGTATTCAGAAGGTTTAACAATAGCTGGAACACCAGCCATTAAGTTTACAGCAATTTTCTCTAACATACCCCAAATTGGAAAGTTAAAGGCATTTATATGAACGGCAACTCCTTCTTTGGGTACAGTTATATGATGACCTATAAACGTACCATTTTTTGATAACGGAACCGCGTTTCCTTCAACATAATAAGGTAAATCAGGAAACTGTCTTCTAAGTGAAGCATTAGCAAATAAATTTCCAATTCCTCCTTCAATATCAATCCAAGAATCTATTTTTGTTGCACCTGTTAATGAGCTAATTGCATAATATTCATTTTTTTTCTCCGTTAAGAATAAGGCCAATGCTTTTAACATTCTACCTCTTTCTTGAAAGGTCATTTTACGAAGGGAATAACCTCCTGTTTTTCTACCGTAATCTAATATAGCTTTGTAATCAAATCCTTCGCTAGAAGTTTCCCCAATTTTTTCACCTGTAATTGCATTAAAAAGGTTGGTTTCCACTCCTTCTCCGTTTGTCCATTTTCCTAAAATGTAGCTTTGATAGTGACGCATATAGTGAGATTTTAAAATTGTTTTTAATGTATGGGTTTAAAGATAGGTATTTTAATAAATATGAGTGAAACGGATCTTATTTTTAATCGATTTACATTAATTTTTTGTTAAATTAAGTAGACTCTTTTTTATTATTTTTAGTTTTGTCGTTTTTTTATTTAACTTTATCGTCTAATAATAGCATTTAATAAGTGAATCAAAGTTATCCATATTTTAATTTTAAATTAATTGATGAACTAGATATAGGTTCTGTAATTTATAGATTGTATGAAAATAAAATATTTCATGCAATTATTAAAAAAGGGGAGAAAATCACGATGGAAATGGCAATCCAAGGAGTTTATTTTTTAGAAAAAAATGGGGGAGGTTCTTTCTATAATATTTATGAATTTAGTGTTTTTTCAGAAATGGATCCTGAATTAAGGGAATGGGCTTCTCAACCTAATGAAAATGGATATACCTATGTTGATGCAATTGTTATTTCTAATCTAGCTCAAAAGTTAATTGCGAATTTTTATTTAAAATTTAATAAGCCTCAAAGACCGACGAGAATATTCAATGATGGACAAAAAGCGGTAGATTGGATTCTCGCAGAAAAAAAGTATATTGAAGTGGAATAGTTCTTTTGTTATTTAAAACTTATGAATCGAATTTCTTGTTTTAGATTGTTCATTGCATCTGAAAGTTTATGAATAGGCACGTATCTACCTCCACCAAGTTCAGCTACTTTTTCCATTGATTTTCTATCAATTTCACTATTTAAAATTCCAACTACAGACATATTTATCCCCTGTTTTTTATATTTTTCAATGTGATTTTTATAATCTTCGGAATTTCTATTAAATGCACCATCTGTTATCACAATGATTTGATTAACTCCTTCCGGAATTTTAGAGTTTAATGTTTGTTTGTATCCTAATTTAATTCCTGAACCACCAGCAGTTAAACCACCAGCTTTTAATTTTTCTACAATCGTTTTTATTTTGTCTTTTTCAATTCCACTCGTGGTTTCTAATTCTACTTTAGTTTCTGTAGAATAGGTTACAATCGCTATTTTATCTTGTTTTCGAAGCATATCAATAATCTGATAAAGTGAAAACTTCATTAATTCCATTTTTTCCCCAGCCTGCATCGAAGCTGAAATATCTAGCACAAAAGTGACATTCACCGGTTTGAAATAGCTATCCTCAAAATTTGACGGATCTAGTTCTTCCAGTTTTTTGAAATTACTATTTTCTTCTTTAGGTTGATTTTTAATTTCTAAAGACAACTGAGATTCTAATTTTTGATCAATGTTTTTTGTTGAGTCACTCTCTACTTTTTTACTATTTTGAATTTCAATTGAATTTTCTATTTTAGAAACTAATAGAGAAGGTTCTTTTTTAGGTTCTAGTTCAACAATAATTTTGTTTCGATTAAAATTAACATAAGCACCTATTTCTTTAGCTTCATAGTTAGCATGAGTTAAATAGAAATAGGTAAACCCCAAAGGTATATTTTGTTTTATTTCCCCTTTTTTATTTGTCGTAAAGATTCCTTTTGGCAATCCATTTTGTAGTATAGTGACAGATGTAAATTCAAGAAGTTGTTTGGTGTTTTTATCTATTGTTATAACTGATAATTCAAAATCTGTTGCATTTTTGGATTGTGGTTTTGAATTAAAATCTGGACAAGCTTGTAAATAGTTAGCTTGATTTACAAAATCTTCGGTTAAATTACCTACTAATTTGATTATAGTTGGTTCATCTTTATCGCTTGTATATATTTGAACTTCATAATTAAATCGACCTTTTTTTTGGGGATTGACTTGAAGTCTAATTATCATAGAACTATCTTTTTCTATAAACTGTCCATTCACTAAGTAAACTACATTCGGTGGTTTTTTAACACTGAGTAGATATTCTTTTTTCGAACCTTTATTACTAACTTTTATATCTGTAAAACGTTCAGAAGTGCTTGAAATAGAACCAAAATCTATTTTTACTTTTTCAAAATTTAATTGAGAAAAAGTATAATCAGAAAGGATGAAAATAAATAATAGAGAGATAATTTTCATTTGTATTTTTTAGGTATTAATAATAATCAAAAATTAATTCTCTTTTAAGAATCAAATGGGAACAAAATTCAATAGTTTAAACTATCAAATTTCATTCCCATTTCGAAATCATCTATGAATTTAAACCAATCCTATCTTAATAAAAGCTTAGTACCTGGTTTAACACTGTTACTTTTCAATTTGTTAATTCTTCTAATATCTGCAATTGGAATTTTTGAATTAATAGAAGCTCTATAAAGTGTTTCACCTTCAGCTAATATGTAAAAACCATTTTTAATGTTTTCTTCTTGTTCAGATGTAACTACGATATCTGTTCTAAATTTAGTTTCTCCTTTAAGTACTTCTGAATTTTTAGTTTCAGTTTTAGTAGTAGGACTTTTACTACTATCTTTTTTCAGCTCTTCCGTCTTAACTACCTCTGTTTTAGTTGTTGTTGATTTGTTTTTTGAATCAAATGTTTGGTATGGTAAAGAGGCTATATCTTCTGTTAAAGAACTGTTTTCATTTTTCATTGTGAATTCAGTTCTTCTATTCATTTGATTCTCTTTTTTACTACATTTTGATTTTGAATCTGTTGCATCACAATTGCAGCTAACTTTTGGTTGACTTTCACCATATCCTTTTCCATTTATTCTTTCAGGCTTTGTGATTTTTTCTTTAATGTATTCAGCCGATTTTTTTGCTCTATTATGTGATAAAACTAAATTTAATTCATCACTTGATTGACAATCGGTATGAGATCCTAATTCAATTTCTAATGTAGGATTATCATTCATTATTTTCACAATTTTATCTAATTCTTTTGCTGCATCTTTTCTAATATCATATTTAGCAATATCAAAATAAATGGTATTGATATCTTTAAATAATGCTGCAAATTGTTCAGCAGTAAATTCTGAGTTTACTTTCTTTTTTTCAGGGGCTGGAGGAGTTTTTATTTCAAAAGTAACTTCTACAGTTCTACCATATTTATCAGTTATTGTCGCAGTGTAAAATCCGGGTTCTAAATTATGTAAATCTTCAGTTGTTTCTCCATTGGCCCATTTAATAGTATACGGCGCTTCAGGACCTTCTAAAGATAAGTCGATTTCTCCTTGAACTGAAGATAAGTTTTTAAACATACTCGCATCAAAAGGAGGAGGAGGTAAAATCTCAATTGAATAAATA
This sequence comes from Chryseobacterium gleum, assembly GCA_945902775.1. Classification (GTDB taxonomy): domain Bacteria; phylum Bacteroidota; class Bacteroidia; order Flavobacteriales_D; family Crocinitomicaceae; genus CAIUKX01. The sequence continues at coordinate 32,526 of CAMDMY010000022.1, forward strand.
TCACCTAATTCACTTTCCCTATTACTTGAGTAATATCCTTGATTTCCTATAATTGAGAAAAATGCATCATATTTAGGAGAATTCACTTTAGGACCTAGATTCGTAGGTTCAGTCCAACTTGTCCAAGTATCATCTTTTCTAATAGAAAACAAAATATCTACATCACCAACTCCGCCAAAACCATTACTTGAGAAGAACAATGTATCCAATGATTTTGATAAAAATGGTGACATTTCATATCCCTTTGAATTGATAACATTACCCATATGAGTTGGAATTGACCAAATATTATCTGTTTTTCTACTTACATATAAATCTTCTTCCCCAATTGTTTCAGGTCCTTGTAAACTAAAAATAATTACATTTTCATCATCATTAACATGAAATCCAAAGAAATTACCATCATTTAGTATAGTTGGAACCTCTAAATGTATTGGTTTTGCCCAACCTTCAGGCGTCTTTTTAGAATAAGAAACTCCTTTTATTTTATCTTTTTTACCTTGGTAAGAATCTAATAAATAGATAGTTTCGCCATCTTTACTAATTCCTAAGATTGCATTATTGAATTTATTATTTAAACTTTTGACTAATTCTGGTTGAATAAACTCCCCATTTTCAATAGTGGAAAACCAAATATTTTGATCATAATAGCCGTAATTACTAGTTGAATCATTTGTTCTCGTAAAATAAAATGTTGATTTATCAAGTGTTATTAAAGGCATGCCTTCTTCTGCATTCGTATTTACATTAGAACCTAATTTTACAGGGTCACCGTAGCCGCCGATTTGAGCTACAATTTTTAATCCTGATAAACTCAAAAATATAATTAGTAGTAATTTATTTTTCATGTCTTTATTTCTTTTTCAAACGAAAGTTTTGAATTTGTTAATTTTAAGCTTAACAGCTACAAAATGTTTTGGAAATACAAAAATTAAATAAAACGACTATTTTGTAATTAATTAATTTTAAATTAATTAGCTGTTTTATTAGTAGGAGTTTTAGCAGTTCCGAATCAAAAATAAGGAATTTACTTGACAGTCAATACAAAACACCTTAAAAATTAAGTGAATAGCTAACGCAAACAGAATTCAAGAACTTTTTCTATAAATTCAAATGGGGCTTCAGCATGTACCCAATGACCAGCATTTTCAATGGAAACTATTTGAAAATCTGTAAATTGGTCTTCTAATTGTGGAATATCTTCATCTAAAATATAATTTGAGTGCATTCCACGAATAAAAAGTGTTGAATTAAATATTTCGTTATTAGGAAGAATAGTTAATATTTCTGGCATTTCTTTTTCTAGAACAGGAATATTCATTCTCCAAGCTAATTTACCTTTTTCAATCCAATACAAATTTTTTAATAAAAATTGTCTAACACCATTGGATGGAATGTATTTTGAAAGTATTTCTTCTGCCTCACTCCTAGTTGTAACTTTTTCTAAATCAATAGAATGAAGGCCTTTTAATATTTCTTCATGGTGCATGGGATATTCTTTTACACCTATATCAACAACGATTAATTTTTCTATTTTTGAAGGATAAAGTTGAGTAAAACGTATTGCTGTTTTCCCTCCCATAGAATGCCCTAATACTATCGCTTTTTTTAGATTTAAATCAATAAATAATTCATTTAAATCTTTAGCCATTAAATCATAAGAAAACTCATTACTCCAATCAGAATGCCCATGATTTCGTTGATCTACCAAAATGACTCTAAAGTATTCTGACAGTTTTTTCGCATGTGTTTGCCAGTTGTCTGAATTTCCGAATAATCCGTGAAGAATGACTAGAGGTTTACCTTCTCCGAGTTCTCTATAATGTAACTTCATTAGTTAGATAATCATTATTTAAGTGGTTCTACTTTTGTATCACCAACTGTAAATTGCTTTTCATTCATTTTTGAAATTAAATCAATCATTTTCTTTTCAGTAATTTTCGAATCATCAAATGCAATTTTAGCCGTATTCGTTTCTCTTCCTTCTTCAAAATCAAAATCAACAGATTTCACACTATTAGTAGCGTATAATTCCTTACGAATACTCGCTCCACAACCCATCATACAGGTCATTCCATCAATTTTCATTGTTAAAATTGAATTTGCTTTAACTGATTTGGCAGTATTTGAACCAGAATGTGACTCTTTTCGAAGAAATATTTTTTCTTCTTTGTTTGCACAACTAGCTATTATGCAAATACTTAATAATGAAATGAAGAGTGATTTCATAAATTTATTTTTAATTTCTCTAAAATTAGAATATAAAGGTAATTTATCTCCTCGATTCTTTTAAAGTTTTATCTAGTTTTTTAAAATCTTTTAAAACCATTTAATTCCTTAAATTTGTAACTAAAAAAAAATTAATATGATAATCAAAGAAGCAACATTTCTAGTTTCTAATACAGATCATAGATTATGTCCATCAGATGGGCGACCAGAATTTGCATTTATAGGTAGATCAAATGTAGGAAAATCTTCATTGATCAATATGTTAACTGGAAATAAGAAATTGGCAAAAACTTCTGGGACTCCAGGTAAAACCCAGTTAATAAATCATTTTGAAATAAACAAAGAATGGTATTTGGTCGATTTACCTGGATACGGTTATGCGAAAGTTTCTAAAAAAGAAAGAGCAAAATTTGAAGTTTTCATTTCTGAATATTTAATGCAAAGAGAAACGTTAATGAATGTTTTTGTTTTAATTGATTGTCGTTTAGAACCTCAATTAATTGATGTAGAATTCATGAATTGGTGTGGCTCAAAACAAATTCCATTTTGTATTGTTTTTACTAAATTAGATAAGGTTTCGAGTTCTGTCTTAGGTAAGAATATGGCAAAATACAAGAAAGAAATGTTAAAACATTGGGATGAAATCCCTCCTGTTTTTACTACTTCAAGCGAATCTGCCTTAGGCAAAGAAAAGATTTTAAACTACATAGAACAAATTAATCAATCGTTGAAAGAAGCAAGTTTATAGCCTTCAATTCGATAAATAAACTGCAATAAAAAAGCAGGTACTGAATTCAATACCTGCTTTTTTATTATGTAAGACTCAAGTTTAAGCTCAATCTCAATATGTTTTAATCTCTATTGCCTCCAACTAATCTTAATAGTGAAAGAAATAAGTTAACAAATAATAAATATAACTGTAATCCACCCATTAATGCAAGTTTTTGGCGAGTTATAGTGTCCATATTAGTGTCTTGAGCAATCTCTTTTAAACTTTGCATATGATACGCTGTTAATCCAGTAAATATAAATACGCCTAATATTCCAATTATAAAATTTAAGGCTTCACCACCTATGAAAATTTGAACTATTGAAGCAATTATTAATCCGAAAAGAGCCATATACAACATGCTTCCCATTTTTGAAAGGTCTGTTTTAGTTGTGTAACCTAAAATTGCCATGCTAGCAAATGCACCAGAAGTGATAAAAAATGTAGACGCTAAAGTTGAAGTGGAGTATCTTAATAATATAACACTCAAACTCATTCCCATTAATGCAGAAAATAGAATAAAAAGAATTAACAATGTACCAAATGAAAATTTTTGGAGACCACCTTGAATTAAAAAACTTAATCCTAAAGGTGCAAGTAATACAATCCAAAACAAAATTGAAGCCCCTCCATTAGGAGAAACAAAATAAGTGTTATAAAATTCTGTATTCCCACAATAGTATGCCAAAATACCAGAAATAGCCAATGCTCCAAACATATAACTATAAACATTTTTAAAGAATTCTCTTGAGATTTCTTTCGTGTAACTACCTTGTTGATCAATAATTTCGCTCATTTTTTTTTAAGTTTTAAAGATTAATGTAATTTAGACTGTATTAAATTAATAAATTCTTTTCTAGTTGCATCATTTTTTAAGAATAATCCTGTAAAAGCACTTGATGTAGTAGAAGAATTTTGTTTTTGAACCCCTCTCATAGCCATACACATATGACAGCATTCGATTACAACAGCAACTCCTTTTGGTTTTAATGTACGTTGAATGCAATCACGTATTTCAATTGTTAAGCGTTCTTGCACTTGCAATCTTCTTGCATAAGCGTCTACAACTCTTGGAATCTTGCTTAAACCTACAATTGTTCCGTTTGGAATATATGCGATATGCGCTTTTCCGAAGAATGGAAGCATATGATGTTCACACATAGAATACACTTCTATATCTTTTACAATCACCATTTCTGAATATTCTTCTTTAAATAAAGCCGATTTTAAAATTTCATCTGGGTTTAAATCATATCCATGCGTTAAAAATTGAAGCGCTTTGGCAACTCGTTCTGGTGTTTTTAAAAGTCCTTCACGCGATGGGTCTTCACCAATATTTTGAAGAATATCTGTATAATGAGAAGAAATTTTATTTGTAATTTCTTCGTTTGGCTCGTGTTTTTTCAATTTATGAGTCTATTTATATATTTATTGTTACGGATTTCAATTAAAAAGGTTCATTACCACCGTAATATTCTACGAAATTATTTTCAGTTTCAACTAGTTTAATTTTAGCTAATTCACCTCCTGCTTCAACAATCGGTTGCTCAATTTGTTCCCATATTTTAATAACTACATTTTCAGTTGATGCTAAAAGACCTTTGAGAAAAGGAACATCTAAATTTAAGTTTTTATGATCCAAAGGTTCTATTACATCTCGTTTAATAATATCACTTAAATCTTTAAGGTTTATTACAAAGCCAGTAGCAGGATTAGGAATTCCTTTTACAGTTACATATAGAGTGAAATTGTGACCATGCCAATTGTGATTGCTACATTTCCCAAAAACTTCTAAGTTTTTTTCTTCTGACCAATCCTCATTCCATAATTTATGAGCTGCATTAAAATTTTCTCGTCTAGTTATGTATACTGTTTTCACTTGAATATATTTAATACTACAAAGATAATGTTTTTTGGACTTCAAGATTTCAAGATTCAAGATTTCAAGACTAATTTTTTCTATAAACTATAAATAAGTCTTACTTCATGTAGTCTTTTATCTTTTAGTCTTAACTTTGTAAAATTATGGAAGAAAGAATCGATAAAATATTAGTACAACGAAATTTAGTTGAAACGAGAGTAAAAGCTGAAAAAATCATTCAAGAAATAGGGGTTAAGGTGTATGGTAAGTTAGTCACTAAACCTGGAAAAAAATTTCCTATTGATTGTAAAATTGATATGATTTCTGAAGATCTTCCATGGGAGTCTATTGATTCTTTAAAATTAATTGAAGCAATATCAAAATGGAAATTGACAATTGACAATGGAAATTTTTTAGATGTTGGAATTTTAAATGGAGCCTTTACAGAAGTTTTATTAAAAAACAATGCTCGAAAAGTGTATGCTTTAAATCCAATTAAAGATTCTACTATATCTATTTATAAAGGAGATGAGAGGATTGTAGATTTTTCAGGTAAATTTTTGAGAGAATTAACGTTTAATAATGTTACCGATGAAATTGATGGGTGCGTAATTGATGAACCCAATTTATCATTGGATAAAATTTTACCATTTATTCATCCTTTTATAAAAACCAATGGTTTTGTAGTTACAGTTATTAAGCCTCAATTAGAAGTTAGCAAGGATCATTTAAAAAATAATGGATCAGTAAGAAATACGCTCGGATTTCCTGAAATGTTTGAATCTTTAAAGAAAATTGGAGAAAACAATAATTTGAAATATATCGGAGAGATTAATTCACCGATTATTGGTAAAGATGGACAAGAAGAATTTATCGTTTTGTACAAGAAAAATAAATAATTGTAATTCAATTAGTTAGCACAATTACACGGAGCGTCAAATTCAATTTTAATCCAAGGAAGATTTTCTGACCAATATTTTTGATATTTTTCTCCGTGAGAAACTCCTCTTGAATCAATAAATTTTAAATTTTTCATTGAAACAAATGCGTCTGGAAATTTCTCCAAGGGTGTTTCCCATAAATCTATTTTTTCAAGCAAAACTAATTTTTCGATTTCATTTGGGATTCCAGTGATTTCATTTCGATTTAAGCTTAATGATTTTAAGTTTTTTAGTTCACAAATAATTGGCGGAAATTGTATAAAGTTATTTTTACCAATATCTAAATTTTGTAAATGGATTAATTTCACTATTTCAAATGGAAGACTATCTAACTTATTTTTACTTAAATCTAATTTAATTAAATTAGTGTAAAGAAACAATTCAGTTGGAATTGAGCTTAATCTCATTCTTTCAAAAGAGATAGAATATACAGAATCAGGACCTTTTAATTTTGCTTGTTCCCAGGTATAGGTTTTTAAATTCGATTGAGAAAAAAGGGAATTATACGCGCAAAGAATTAAAATAATTACGACAAGTTTTTTCATCTTTAATAAGTTGTTCTTTAAGTTTTTCAATAGAATCAAATTTAAATTCATCTCTAATTCTACCAAATAGTTTTACTTTAATTTCATTAGAATAAATTGATTGATTGAAATCAAAAATATTTACTTCAATAGTCTCTTTTAATTCGTTAGAGATGGTAGGTCTATTTCCAATATTCATCATACCTATATAATGAGTGTAATCAGAAAGTTGTATTTCTGCGGCGTAAACTCCTTTTTTTGGTAAAATTTTAAAATCACTTTTAAGCTCAATATTAGCAGTTGGAAAACCAATGGTTCTACCAAGTTGTTTTCCTTTTACAACCACTCCATTTAATTCGAAAGGAAAACCTAAATAAGCATTAGCAACATCAATATCACCAGACTCAATAGCTTTTCGAACTTTTGTTGAACTTATATTCACTTCATTTATTTCTTGCGCCGGAATTTCAATTACTTCAAAATTATGTTTCACGGACATTTCTTTTAAAAACTCTAATGTACCTTCACGGTTTTTACCAAATTGATGGTCATGTCCGATTACTAATTTTTTTACATTGAGTTTTTCAATTAAAAATTTCTCTACAAAATCTTTAGCAGATAAATTTGAAAATTCAGAAGTAAAAGGCTGAACAATTAAATTTTCTAAACCAATTTTTTTTAATTTTTCAATTTTTTCTTCTTGGGTTTGTATCAATTTTAATCCATGATTTGTTGGATTTAAAACCATTCTAGGGTGAGGATAGAAAGTAAATAAAACTGTTTCACCATCAATTTTGTACGCCTCTTCCTGTAATTTTTGAAGAATTTTTTGATGCCCGATATGAACACCATCAAAAGTACCGATTGTTAAAACCGCATTTTTGATAGTAGTTAATTCCTCAAATCCGTTAAAAATCTTCATCTTTTTTTATTAAAAATGTAAAAATAGTAAAACATTATATATATTGTAGATACTTTTAAATATGAAATTTAATCACATTTATTTTTTAATCACATGTTTTTATTACACTTTAAGCAGTTAAATATACACTTTAAGAAAAACAGCTCAAATGTTAATTATTAGTTAAGAGAATAGTATATCTTTGTTAATGAAAGTTAAAATTAATTTGAAATGAATGTGTACTATGAATTGGATTTTATCTATATTTACCGTCTTTCAAGCAAATAATAGTTTAATAAATAAACTGTACTTATGATACAAAAAATTACTTTATTAATTTTAAGCGTCTTAGCGACAGCTATTTATGGTTATAGCCAAGGTGGACTAGGAACTATAAAAGGAACTGTAACAGACGTTGAAACGAAGGAGCCAATTCCTTTTTCTCGTGTCGTTTTAAAACAAGATGGTAGTATAAAAGGAAATGCTAACACTGATTTTGATGGAAAATTCCAAATTAACTCTATTGAGATTGGAACGTATGAAGTTGAAGTTAGAAATGAGGCAGAACAATACCAACCTTATTTATTAACGGGTGTTGTGGTTTCATCAAATCAAATTCGATTTTTAGATGATATTACACTTGGCAAAAAGACGAGTGAAATT
>CAMDMY010000023.1 GCA_945902775.1 Chryseobacterium gleum
ATTGCAGATGCTGTTTCACATTCCGTTTTACCAGGGGTGTGCATTGGATTTATGTTTGCTGGAACGAAAGATCCTATTTCATTGATGTTGGGTGCATTGTTAGTAGGATGGTTTTCTGTTTGGTTTATCGATTATATCTCAAGAGCAACAAAGTTAAGCGAGGATACGGCGATAGCCTTGGTTTCTACCTTGTTTTTTGCGATTGGTTCGGTATTACTTTCTGTACTTTCTAAAAGTCAGAATGCTGAACAATCAGGACTTAAAAACTTTTTATTTGGAAAAGCAGCTACAATGACAACGTTTGATATTCAAGTATTTTCATTCGTTTCGTTAGTGATTATTGGAGTTGTTGTGCTTTTTTACAAACCGTTTCAATTGGTTAGTTTTAATACAGATTTTGCTCGTTCAATTGGGGTTAAAGTGAAAACAATAGAGTTTTTATTATCAACCTTAACTGTTTTAACAGTAGCTATTGGAATTCAGGCAGTTGGAGTTGTTTTAATGTCGGCTTTATTAATCGCTCCAGCAGCATCAGCAAGATATTGGACAAATAAGTTAAATGTGATGTTGGTTTTAGCAGCCATTTTTGGTATGTTATCAGGAATGTTAGGGGTGATGTTCTCAACGATGAAAGACAATATGCCAACAGGACCTTGGATTGTTTTTGCACTTTTCATATTTACATTATTAACCTTACTATTTGCTCCTAAAAAAGGATGGTTTTCTATTCAGAAAAGAAATCGTGCGAATGGTCGATTGATAGCTGAAGAAAATATATTGAAAATTATTTATCAATTGAAAGAAAATGGTAAACAAGAAATCTCATTCAAAGAGTTTTTAGAGAAACGTTCGATGGATACAAATTTATTAGAGAAAACTATTAAATACTTGATTAATAATAAGTTGATTAATTCTGAAAACCATCTATTTTCATTGAGTGAAGCCGGAGAAATTGAAGCTGCTAGAATTGTTCGTTCACATCGTTTATGGGAATTGTATCTAACGAAAAGAATGAATTTTAAAGACGATCACATTCACGGAACAGCTGAAACGATTGAGCATTTAATCACACCCGAAATTGAAAAAGAATTAGTGAAAGAGTTGAATTTTCCAACTTCAGATCCTCATAACAAAGAAATACCTTACGCATAATGGGAGTAAATGATATTTTAACGTTAATTACCGCTTTATTAATTGCTTGGAGTTGTTCGCTTCTAGGATGTTTTCTTGTTTTAAGAAAAGTCGTAATGGTGGGAGATGCAATTTCACACAGTGTTTTGCCAGGAATTGTAATTGCATATTTGGTAAGTTCCAATTTTAATTCAGTGTTTATGATGATAGGCGCTGCAATTTTCGGTGTTTTTACTACAGTTATAATTGATTTTTTTCACAAGAAATTAAAACTTCAGGAAGATGCTTCTATTGGAATCACCTTTACTTGGCTTTTTGCATTAGGTGTAATTTTGATTTCTGTATTTACGGATGGAAATGCTGATTTAGATCAGGATTGTGTGTTGTTTGGAGAATTAGGTACTACTTTTTTAGATAAAATTATTTACAATGGCAGATTATATGGTACACGAAGCAGTATGATGATTTTACCTGTATTTATTTGCATTGTATTATTTGTTCGTTTTGGATTTAAAGGATTGCAATTATTATCATTTCATGAAGAATTTGCTAAATCAAAAGGGATCAATATCTCATTTTGGCATTATTCTTTTATGGCTTTGGTAAGTATTACTACGGTTATGAGTTTTGAAAGTGTTGGAGCAATTTTAGTAGTTGGTTTGTTAGTAATTCCTCCAGCGACTTCTTACTTGCTTGTTGATCGTTTAGTGCCGATGCTTTGGTTGTCTTGCGTTCTGTCTACAATTGCTTGTTTTATAGGGTATTATGCATCTATTTATTTTGATGTGTCGATTAGTTCAATGATTATAGTGGTAGCCGGTATACTATTTGTTTTGGTTCTCACATATAAACGATTGAAAACATTGTTTAAGAAAACGTTAGTTGAAAAGCCTATTTTATGATAAATAGTAAAGTTTGATAAAAATTTAACGTTTTTTTAGAAAATAAATTTGGAAAGTTGTTTCCGATTAAGTTATATTTGCAGCATACAATTCATAGTTGTAGGTTAGGTTTTATAGTTTTAGCAGAATTACAGAAAGAGGAACATGTTTTTAAGAATATGTTCCTCTTTTTGTTTTTAGAGATAATTATCTAATTGATATGTTTTTTCTATAAGTGATAATTTATTTTTCATTATTTAATTTCTTCTTTTCCGTCAGCATGAATTGCAAATCGACCTTTTTCTCTAGGATGTGCTTGTTCGTGATTCGGCCAAGGCCAACCTCCAAATTGTGTTCGTTGATAATCTTGAAATGCTTCTTGAATTTCAGCTTGTGTATTCATTACGAATGGTCCATATTGTGCAATCGGCTCATTGATCGGTTTTCCTTGTAAAATAAGAAGAAAACAATCTTCATTACCCGCTTTTAGAATTACCTCATTTGTTGAAATTAATTGAACAGAATGGTAAGTTGGAATTGCCGTATCGTCTATTGTTAATCCATTTCCTTTATAGAAATAGACGGTTCTATTAACCTTATTTTTAGATTTCGGAAGAGTCCATTCGGCATTCGCTTCTAATTTTATTGTTAGAATACTTACTTCATTTTCATCAGAAGATGCCCACGAATTTGGAGTAGGTGAAAGTGCTTTCGTTGAATTTAATTCTCCTGCAATTAAGTTTATTTCAATGTGTTTACCATTATTGTCTAATTCTTGTATAAATGGAATTTCATCACTCCAAAGCATTTTAAAATGAGGTTCAACGAACTTGCTAACTTTTGGTAAATTCAACCAAATTTGAAATAATTCAGCAGGATTTTCTTTCTCTTGATTCAATAAAGGAAACATTTCAGAATGCAAAACACCTTTTCCTGCTGTCATCCATTGTACGTCTCCATTCCCAAAACGAGCGGAAGCACCTAAAGAATCTGTATGATCTACCAATCCTTCTTTAACAATTGTAACTGTTTCAAATCCACGGTGAGGATGATAAGGGAATCCAGGTATTTTTTGACCGTGATACATTCTCCAACCATCTTTAATTGTAAAATCTTGTCCGATATTTCGTCCTTCAAGAGAACTTGCTGGTCCCATTTGTTCATTTCCTTTGGGGAATAAGTCACGATGATGAACACAGAATATAAACGGATCTCTAGTTTCCCAAGGAAAACCTAAAGGTTGTATTTGAAGAATCGAATTTGACGACATAGTTTCTAATTTTTAATAAAGGTAATTAATGGGATTAAATTTGATAATCATTTTTAAAATTTAAATTAAATAGAAAAAATAATTCGACTTTATGTTTTTATTTCTCACTTTTTGGCATTGCCCCAAAAAGTAAGCAAAAAGGTCTAGTACTTAATAAATGATATTACCCATGACGATTAAAAAAGTGAAATTTCAAAAACTCATCCCGAAGAAAAATCGTGATTCAAACAGTTCGAAATTTTTCACTTTTTAAATCTATGGGACCCAATAAAATTTATTAGGTACAAAATCTATCCTCTAATCTTAAATATTCTAAAACTTTGTGAACATTAGTTCGACTTCAAATAAAATAATCTAAAATTTAAAATTCAACAATCAAAATACAATAAAAGCATATATTTGTAATATGAGAAAAAAGATACTTTTATTAGGTTCTGGCGAGCTTGGAAGAGAGTTTGTTATTGCTTGTCAACGTTTAGGACAATACATTATTGCTGTAGATAGTTATACAGGAGCGCCTGCTATGCATGTTGCAAATGAATTTGAAGTAATTGACATGTTAGATGGTAACGCATTAGATGCCATTGTCGCAAAACATAATCCAGATATTATTGTTCCTGAAATTGAAGCGATTCGTACAGAGCGTTTTTACGATTACGAAAAACAAGGAATTCAAGTAGTACCGAGTGCAAAAGCAGCAAATTTCACAATGAATCGTAAAGCGATTAGAGATTTAGCAGCGAAAGAAGTAGGAGTTAAAACGGCAACTTACCGATATGCAACTTCATTTGAAGAGTTAAAAGCAGGAGTAGAGGTAACAGGTATTCCTTGTGTTGTTAAACCTTTGATGTCAAGTTCTGGTAAAGGTCAATCAGTTATTAAATCTGTTGATGATATAGAAAAAGCATGGAACTATGCTTTAGAAGGTTCTAGAGGTGATTTATTAGAGGTAATTGTGGAAGGTTTTGTAGATTTCGATTATGAAATCACCCTTTTGACAGTAACTCAAAAAAACGGAAACACCTTGTTTTGTCCGCCAATTGGTCACAGACAAGAACGAGGAGATTACCAAGAAAGTTGGCAGCCAATGCCTATGAATCCTGATCACTTGAAAGAAGCACAACAAATGGCGGCGGATGTAACAAAAGCATTAGGCGGAGCTGGAATTTGGGGTGTTGAATTTTTTGTCGCAAAAGATGGCGTTTATTTCTCTGAATTATCTCCACGTCCTCACGATACAGGAATGGTAACTTTAGGAAATACTCAAAATTTATCAGAATTCGAATTACACGCTCGTGCGATTTTAGGAATTCCGGTGAAAGAAGTGACTTTAGAAAAAAATGGGGCAAGTGCTGTTATTTTAGCTTCTAAAGAAAACAACGATTTACCAAATTTTATTGGACTAGATAAAGCAGCAGTAATTAAAAATACAGATTTTAAAATCTTCGGTAAACCTTCTACACGTCCTTATAGAAGAATGGCTGTAGCATTGGCTTTCGGACAAGAAGATGTAAAAGAGTTAGTTGAAAAAGCGAAGTCTGTTGCTGGAATGATTACGATTGAATAGTCCACCATTTTTATAATAAAAAACAAAGGCTTTGAATTTCAAAGCCTTTGTTTTTTAGGAGAATTTATACAATATATTTTTCAATCAAATGCTTTTTGGAAGGGTGGACAAAAAAGCAATTATTAACTCCATTATCGACCGATCTTTTTATAGTTTTTACATGTTGTAATCCCGCTTCGATGTGATTGTAGAATTCATAACCATATTGAGAAAGTAAATCGTCTAATTCATCTTCGATCATTCCAAAAAGTGTTTCACAAATGATAATAGGCTGATGATGAGTTAAAATTTCAACTGCATTTTCTAAAATCATTTTCTCAGTACCTTCTGTATCGATTTTAATTAAATCAATTTTTTTATCTACTTTTCTATTTATAAAGAAATCATCCAACTTTTCTGTTTCTACTTCTGTTGGGACATAATTTCTACCTGTAGTTTTACTTCCAGTATTACTTTCACCAGCTAAGTTATGAGTTAAATAAGTATATTTTTGATTTTGTATTTCGTAAAATGTAATTTTTCCTGTTGTATGAGATAGTGCTTTGGATGAAATTTCAACATTTGTTAAATTGTTCAACTTACAATTTTCCTTAAGATAATGTAATGGTCCTTTAGAAGGTTCAAAAGCAACGATATCCATTGAAGGATTAGCTTTTCCTGCAAGAATTGTAAAGTAGCCAATATTTGCACCAATGTCATAAAAAGAATTAATTTTCGGACATAAATCGATAAAAATAGAAGTGTATTCAAAATTTTCAAATCCAACCCAAAATATTTCTTTCGTTAAGTAATTCGTTTGATTCGTCGCAATTTTAGCAGAAACTTTTGAACTTTCTAAATTCAAAATACCTGATGGAGCTAATTTTATTTTTTTTGGTAAAATAGGGTACAGGACTTTGTTTAAATTTCTAAAAATTGGGTTTAATTCTGGAGAATAGATAAGTTTATAGAAAAGTTGCTTCATTATTTTATATCGTTAATTGATTTTATCACTTATTATTTTTAATTCTTTTTCTATGATCGAATTAAAACCTACTTTTTCACGAATGAATTGAGAGCCTTCAATTGATAATTTTAGAAATAGATCTTTATCAATCACTAGTTGTTTTATTTTGTCAGCAATATCTTGAGGAGTATTATTTGTAAGTAATCCAGCTTTTAGATGGGGTATGTATTCAGGAATTGCTGTATTGTCAGAACTGATAATTGTTAAACCGCTACTTAAAGCTTCACACATTGATACACCTTGAGCATCTTGTCTTGATAATGCTAAGAAAACGCCATTTTGATCATGTAGTTCTTTGATTGATTTTTGGTTCAAAAAAGTATCGATTATTTCAACATTTTCAGTATTTTTAAATTGCTTAAAGAGTTCACTTTTTGAAGCACCCTTGCCAATTATTGTAAAATTTAAATTATTAAAAACACTTTCCTTTTCTAGTATTTTAAGAGCTTCAGTTACTAGGTCAGTTGCATATTTTTTTGAGTTGAAAGGACGAATCATTAAAAAATGAAATCGATCATTTTCCTTTTTTTCTTTATAACTAAATAACGAATCATCAATTGGATTACCTACAATATTAAATTGTTTGACATGAATTAAACAGTCTGTTTCGGTGATTTTTTTCATCCAATTCGAAACAAAAATCAATGAAATATGTTGATGTTTATTAGCAAAAACAACTAATCTTCTGAATTGAAATAATTGAATAGTATTTCTTACAATTAAACTAGCTAATTTGAAATACGTTTTTGGTTTTAAAGGATTGAAATTAAACAGTCTACGATACCAACCAAGCGCTTCATAACCATGAACCCAAATGATTGTAGGGATAGATGTATTTTTTAATAAAATTGATTGAATAATTCGACCAAGTGCAAAATGAACTAATATTGCATCTGGTTGATAATCAGATATTAATTTTTTGATTTCATTTATTTTTGCCGAACCTAGCACTTCAACTCCTTCGAAAGTATAGTTGGGTACTTTCATGTATTTAGAAGTAATAGCAACTTTTACATTAGCTCCTCTTGACATATATCCTTTCACACGAACATGAGCAAACATATTTGAATACAAATTTGTTTCGCTTGGATAATCATCTATAAGAACTAATAACTTCATTAAGAAATAAAATAATTTTCTAAAATAGTAACTATTTTATCTGATGCTTTACCATCACCGTATGGATTTTCAGAATTTGTCATGGAAAGATAAGTTTCTTCGTTTGTTAGTAATTCTGAAATTCCATTTACGATTGAATTAATTTCGGTTCCAACTAATTTAACTACGCCCGCTTCAACACCTTCCATTCTTTCTGAATTTTCTCGCATAACAAGAACTGGTTTTTTGAAACTTGGCGCTTCTTCTTGAACGCCTCCAGAATCTGTTAAAACAATAAAAGCATTTGATAGTGCATATATAAAGTTTGTATAATCAAGTGGGGCAATCAACAGAATATTAGAAGTATCTCCTAATTCTTTTTCAACTACGGATTTAACATTTGGATTTAAATGAACTGGATAAATAAACTGAATGTCAGAAAACCGAGAAGCTACAGTTTTAATTGCAGAACATATGTTTTGAAAACCTTGTCCGAAATTCTCACGTCTGTGTCCAGTTATTAAAATGTATTTTTTATTTTCAAATATTGATTTTATTTCTTGTGAAATTTCAACTTCATTTTCTGCAATTTTATGCTGAACTAATTTTAATGCATCTATTACCGTGTTTCCTGTAATAAATATTTGATCAGTTGAAATATTTTCTTTTATCAATTCATTTGATGCATTTTTTGTTGGAGCAAAATGTAAATCGGCAATTCTCGAAATTAACTGCCTGTTTATTTCTTCAGGATAAGGTGAGTATTTGTTTGAAGTCCTTAATCCAGCTTCAACATGTCCAACAGGTATTTTCTGATAAAATGCTGCAAGAGCTGAAACAAAAGCAGTTGTTGTATCTCCTTGACAAATTAAAAAATCAGGTTTAGAAATTTCTAAATATTCATTTAATTTGGTAAGAAGTAATGCTGTTAAATCAGATAAATTTTGATTGTGAGTCATTATGTTTAGCTCATAATCAGGAGTTATTTTAAATAAATCAAACACTTGTTTCAACATTTCTTTGTGCTGGCCTGTTGAACAAACTTCTACTTTTAAATTTGTAGATTTCTTCAATGCTAAAATAAGTGGTACTAATTTAATAGCTTCAGGACGAGTACCAATGATGATTGAAATTTTATGCATTGAAAATTTAATTTATATCAAATTTAATAAATTATCGTATGAATTTCGAATTAGTAAAAAGAAAAGTAGAATAATCAACTAAAACTGATTATTTAAGTGGTAAATAGAAGTAATTCCTTAAAAAATGTTTTCTTTTGTAGAAATAATATAAACAATGGGGTTTATTCAAAAAGATGCTTTAAAAACAATGGTAATAACCTATTTTGGTTTGCTATTGGGATATTTAAACAAAGGCGTTCTTTTTATTCTTATTTTAAAAACAGAAGAAATAGGTTTAGTAAATCTTATTTTGAGCGTTGGTATATTATTTTCCCAACTCTCTAATTTAGGTGCTATAAATGCTATAAGTCGTTTCTTACCCTCTTTTAGAGATGTAAAAGACCAACGTCAGAGTTTTTTGTTATTGAATTTGTTATTTGTTTTTACAGGGACTTTAATTTTTACATTAATAGTATATCTACTTCATAATCAAATATCTATATTTTATTCTGCAAAATCAAAAGAATTTGTAGAGTATTACTATTGGATTATACCGATTGGGATAGCAAATGTGTTTTTTATTGTTTTTGAGACCTATTTAAGAGCGCTCTACAAAAATATTTTATCGGTATTTTTGAATGAATTTTTATTGCGATTTTTAGTCTCGATTTTACTTGGTTTACTCGCTTTTAAACTAATTGATTTTGAGCAATTTATAATCTATCATTGTCTTATTTATTTTCTGCCAACTGTTATTTTGTTTATCTATTTGTATAAAATAGGCGAGGTAAAAGTGAAAAAATCAACTTTGAAAATTTCTAAGAAATTCAAACAAATAATATATTCTTTTAGTTTATATAGTTATACAAATACCCTAGGTTCATTGATTGTATTGACAATGGATTCGTTGATGATAGCCTATTTTTTAGGTTTAAATGAAACGGGAGTATACACTACTATCATTTATTTAACAAGTGCTCTTCAGATTCCATATAAGTCATTGTTTAAAATTTCTAGTCCATTAATACCTCAGTATTGGAAAGAAAAGAATTTAGTAAAGATGGATGAATTATATAAAAAATTTAGTTCCATTGCTTTAATAGTTGGTTTATTAATGTTTTTAATTGTTTGGATAAACATTGATGAATTATTCAGTTTTTTACCATCCGATTATCATTCAGGCATTTATATCTTTTTGTTTTTAATGTTAGGAAGAACATTTGATATGTATAGTGGACTAAACAGTGCGATTTTAATCACTTCAAAAAAGTTTAAGTATGATAACTTATTTACCTTAATTCTATTATTTTTAGTTTTTGGATTAAATTATTGGTTGATTCCAATATATGGTTCTGTCGGAGCTGCTATTTCAACTGGAATTGCGCTTATAGTATATAATTTATTACGTTTGGTTTTTGTATGGAAAACGTATCGATTACACCCTATAGAAAAAGAACAATTGTATGTGTTTTTATTATTTTGTTCTCTAATTTATATTTCTAGTTTGATTCCTTCTTTTGGCTTAAATAAATACTTATATATCATTCTAAATTCTATTGTATTTACATCCATCTATTTTTCTGTAATTCTTAAGTTTAGATGGAACGTTGAATTGAATTTATATTTAGATCAAACATTTTCAAAATTTAGAAGGAAGTGATTTTAAAATCACTGTGATTTATTATATTGATTTAGCTTTACTATTAATCATTTTAACATATGATCTTTTTTAGAAAAATTAGCGAAGTTTTTTCTAGATTGAATTCAATTCCAATGCTAGATAGTACTTTTGAATTTCCTTATTCATCAGATCAAATAAAAAAGCGAGAAGAAATTTGGAGTAATCTTCAAAAAGGAATTTTATTAGAAGATGAAAAAAGCTTAATTCCTTGGAAAATTCCATTTAATCAAATTAACAAGTATTCTAAAAGTCGAATAGATTCAGGAGATAGGACAGAATGGTATTTGGGTAAGCATATTATTTTCGATGGTTATGAAAGTCATTTGGAAACTATGAAATGGTCTAATGTATTTTGGACTAATTCTATGTCTCACGTATCTGAGAAAATAGGTACAGATAGCGAAGGGAATAAAAATTTTCTATTTTTAAAACACTACCTCACTAAATTATTAGGTAAACCTTCGAAAATAGAACTAGAAAAATTTGGTTCATATGATTTGGGTCTGATTGAGTGGACAAATGGGAAGATTAAAATTTCTCTTGATGGTATAGAAATTTTTAATTGCAGATATCATTTAACAATCGAACAAATTGAAAACTAATTCGATTACAATTAGAAGCAAAAAAAATAGGTTTGATAACTGAATATCAAACCTATTAAAGTTTTAAAATATAATTTTATTTAGACACTTTTGATCTTTCAAGGGCTAAACATTGAACTACTGCATTCTTTACATTAATTACACCGCCTGTTACAGAAAGAGAAGCAAAATCAACAATTTTGTCTGTACCCGGAACTTGTTGTTTTGTTCCTTTGTAATTTGTTGCCGATTTAAGCATAATCTCTTTGATTTCATGCATTGATAGAGAAGGGAAGTAAGAAACAAGTAAAGCTGCAACACCTGCAACCATTGGAGAAGCCATTGAAGTCCCTTGTAATATTTTATATTCACTTTGAGGAATAGAGTTATAAATTTCATCACCAGGTGCAAAAATATCCACTCCTTTTTGTCCGAAATTAGAAAAGTCGGCTGCTAAATATTTACTTTTTGTTGATGTAGAAGCTCCGATAGTTAAAAATAAATCTAATTTTTCTTTTTGGAAACTATAAACTGAAGTTGGAAAATTAGGCTCCAAATCGATGTTTTTATTATCGTTTCCAGCAGCATGAACTAAAAGTACACCTTTCGAATTTGCATATTCAAAAGCTTCGTAAACTTCTCTTTGGTGAGTAGAATATCCTTTACCAAAAGACATGTTAATAATTTTAGCTCCATTATCAACTGCATAACGAATCGCTAAAGCAATATCTTTATCGTTTTCGTCACCGTTTGGCACAGCTCTTAGAACCATCAATTTCACATCGTTAGCAACACCATCACCACCTAAATTATTACCTCTGATAGCTCCGATAATACCACCAACGTGAGTTCCATGAAGTGCGTCTGGACCTTCTACATTGTTGTTTCCGTATTTAGTATCAGTGAAATCATGTTGATTATCTCCAATAATTAAACGCTCATCAAAATCAACATTTAAGTTATATTCTAACATATCTGTGATTTGTTTCTTTTGCTCTTCAATCATTTTTAAAGAAAGTTCTCCAGAAAGTATTGCTTGAGCAATTTGTTTTAACTCTTTGTTCTCTTCAGTTGTTGGTTTCCATTTTTTTAAATCTTCTGCGGTGTAATTTTCTTTACTTAATTCTTTAGCAACTAATAATGGTACATTTTTAATTAACATTGGAAGCATCTCAAATTGTGGTAAATATTGCGAGTAATTTGCAATATCTGCTTCAACATCTGCTTTTACTTTTTCATACAATGCAAATTCTTCTTTTTCTTTCGATGAAAGAGTAGCAGGATCAACATCTTTGAATTTTTTAGATAGATCTCTCAAAATTCTTGTTTTTTCAAGCGTTGCACCATCTACATTTTCACCTTTCGAATTACCTAAAAAATTCCATCCATTGATATCATCGATGAACCCATTTTTATCGTCATCTATATTATTTCCAGGTATTTCTTTCGCATTTACCCAAATTTTTCCTTTTAAATCTTCATGCTCAATGTCTATTCCTGAATCAATAACAGCAACCGTTACTGTAGTTGATTTTTTATTCTTAAGTTTTTTATACGCCTTTTCAGTTTGCATTCCAGCTCCTTTTCCATTGTACCAGTTCAAGATTTTAGTATCAACTTGACTGTATAAAATGTTATTAATACCTATTGTAAATACTGATAATGAAAGCGTTATTATGATTTTTTTCATGTTATATTGTTTTAAATTTAGCTCAATAAAAAGAAAGTGAAACTTATTTTTTTTAATTTCAATGCTACAAAAATGTATAAAAAAAGAAGATTACACAATACTTATTTAAATGATTGGTAGTATATTTACTTTTAAGGTGAAATATTCCTATAAATGGTATTCATTTTAAATGAATAAAAATAGGTTAATTATTATATTAGAAATCTAAAATTTAGATTAATGTTAAAGAGAATTCTACTACTAATTTTGTTGTTAAATGTGAGTATAATTGCATTTTCACAAAATAATCATCCTAGATTTCAAGAATATTTAAAATCGAATCCTGAAACAGTAACCTCCTTTTGTGTTAAGAGTGAAGATAATTTGATTAATTACTTACAAGAAAGTGGAATTAAAATTAAATATTCTACCAAAGAATGGTTGTTTATCTCAACCACGGCGAATTGGATTAATCAAAATATACAAAATGGAAAAATTAAGCAATTGTATTTTGAAACATCTCCGGCTGTAGAATTAGATGATACTGTAAGACTTACTCGTTTTGTTGATCAAGTTCACTCTGGAGCTGGAGGTTTGTCATTGCCCTATACTGGGAAAAATGTAATTGTTGGAATAATTGATAATGCGATAAACTTTAACCATCCTGACTTTAAAGATGCGAATGGAAAAACAAGAATACTAAGATTGTGGGATCAAACAGCTTCTACATCTGGTCATTTGTTTAATTATTATGGATATGGTGAATTGTGGGATAGTACGCTTATAAATGCTGGTTTATGCACACAAACTACACCAAAACCTCATGGGTCACATGTTGCAGGAATTGCTGCAGGAAATGGTTTAGCTTGCGGACAGAACAAAGGAATGGCTCCAGATGCTAAAATTGTAATGGTTTCTAATAATTTAGCAGTTAATAATTGGGCTGCAATGACTGTAGATGCATGTGATTACATTTTTAAATTTGCTGATTCATTGGGATTGCCTGCTGTCATAAATATTAGTACAGGAACTTATTGGGGTAGTCATGATGGAAATGATCCAGAAACAAAAGCGTTGGAACAATTTTTAGATGAGAAAGCGGGTAGAGTTATCGTTACAGCAGCGGGTAATTCTGGAAATTGGCCTCTATACCACGTAACTTCAAATGTATTGCCTGATACAAGTTTTGTATGGATTAAAAATGATGCTACTGGAAATCTGGCTAATCAGCTTTTGTTTGATCTTTGGGCGGATTCGTTAGATGCAAATTTTGATTTTGCCTTTGGGGCAGATAAACCAGCTCCAAATTATGGTTTTAGAGGGAATAGTAATTTTAGAAACGCATTGTCAAATTTAAATACAGTTTTAGAAGATACGATTTGGAATGGATCAAATCGAATAGGGACTTTTCAAGTGTGGACTGAGATTATAGATGGAGCTTATCATTTACAATTATTTGTTGGGAACCTAGATTCAGCTTCTTATAAACTTCGTTTCATGACAAGAGGAACTGGAAAATATGATCTTTGGAGTATGTATGCTTCAAATGGAAATTCATTAGAATCGATTCTTCCTAGTTCTACAATTGTACCTGAAATTGTGAATTATCAAATACCTGATAATTTACAATCAATTGTTTCGGGTTTTCAGTGTTCTGCAAAGATTATTACTGTTGGTAGTATTCGTAATAGAGCTCAGCATACGAATAAGAATGGACTTATATCGACAAATCCGGCAGTGAATTCACCAGGTAATTTAGCTATTAATTCAAGCAGAGGTCCTTCTAGGAATTTATTAATGAAGCCTGATATTACTGCAAATGGAGAGTTGGTCTTGAGCGCTGGCACAACAGCATTCTTAGCGAATCCAAATCAAAAAAATGCCGTAGATATCAATAATTGGCATTTTAATTTAAGTGGTACCTCTATGGCTTCACCTGTTGTCGCTGGTATTGCAGCTCTTTATTTAGAAAAATGTCCTAATGCATCTTATTCAGATTTTAAAACAGAATTAATAAATACAGCATCATCATCATCATTTACAGGAGTATTGCCTAATTACTCTTATGGTTATGGACATCCACATGCGTTGAATTTATTATTAGGGTCTAAAAATTTACCCATTTTAGGAGGTTCAGGAATATGTTCAACTCCTGTAAATTTATCCATAGATGCATCTTATACTAATGTTGATTCAATTGTTTGGTCAAATGGAATAAAAACAGCTTCCTTCACTACACAAATGCCAGCTAGTTATTCTGCAAAAATATATTATGGTAAAGGATGTGTGGCTCAATCAGATACATTAGATTTAGTTCAATATCAAGTTCTCCCTTCTCCTGTAATTACCGATAATATCGGAGTTGTAACTTCTGACTATCAACCCAATTACCAATGGTTGTTAAATGGATCACCATTGAATGGAGAAAATAAACAATTTTTATTTGTATATCCCCCTTTTGGAACATATTCTTTAACTACAACAAGTATTGATGGTTGCGTTTCGTTCTCAAATATAGTTGCAATAAGTGCTGGTATTAAAGATGTTAAATTTGATATTGGTTCAATTTATCCTAATCCAACTAATAATGAATTTATGATTTCAACTAATGAAAAGATAACTGAAGTTAGATTAATGGATTTAAACGGTAAGTATTTGTATTTGAGTGATTTAGGGACTAGTATTTATTCTGTTTCTCATTTAAAAGTGGGGACGTATATTGTTGAAATAGAGACGGAAAAAGGAATATTTCATTCAAAAATTATTAAAATGTAAATTGTATCTCAAGTTTTTTTACTTTTGATATCGTAATTAAATTAAAAAAATGAATTTATCAGGCATTATTGCAATATCAGGAAGACCAGGATTATATAAAGTAATCGCTCAAGGAAAGAACAATGTAATTGTTGAATCATTAGTGGATAGAAAACGTTTTCCAGCGTATTCATCAGATAGAATATCAGCTTTAGATGATATCAGTCTATATACTTATGCTGAAGATAAGCCTTTGAGAGAAATTTTCAAATCAATTTATGAAAAAGAAAATGGTGCTGAAACGATTTCTCATAAAGAAAGTGATGATAAATTAATCAACTATTTATTAGAAGTGCTTCCAAGTTATGATCAAGAGAGAGTCTATGTTTCTGATATTAAAAAAGTGTTTCAGTGGTTTAATTTATTACACAAAGCAGGTGAATTAAAATTAAAAGAAGTTGAAACTTCTGATGAAAACAAAGTAGAAGAAATTGAAAAATCAGATGAAGTAACTAAAGAAGAAAAGCCAAAAGCTAAAAAAGCGTCTGCATCTAAAGAAGTGATAGAATCAAAAGAAAAAGCGGTTAAAGCAAAAGCAACTGCAAAAAAATAATTGATTCATCTAATAACCTTATTTCGGTTAATATAACTAATTGGTCAGTATAGAATTATACTGACTTTTTTTATGCCTCAAAAATTGAAATTAGTTTTTGTGTGGTGCTTTGCCAATTATAATTTTGTTTCACAAATGATTTACCACCTTCAGCGATTTTAGAATAATAAAATGAATCAGAAAGTAATTTCTCAATTGCCTCAATAAATTCTTCTTTTGTATTAGCAACTATAATTGATTCGTTATGAAGCGCTTTGATCGCGTTATTTGCTAGTGATGTTGTAATGCAAGGAATACCCATAGCCATCGCTTCAATTAATTTATTTTGCATACCCGTCCCTATCATCATAGGTGCAATAAATATTTTACCTTGCGCATACGATGTCCTAATATCATCTATCCAACCTGAAACTGAAATAGCCGAATTGTTTTTTGCTAATTTAAGAATCGAAGAATGAGGGTTAGCTCCTGAAATTAAAAATGAAATCGTCGGGTTTGACTTTTTTAAATTTGGTATTAGTTCAGTAGAAATATAATTAGCAGCTTCAATATTAGGTGCATAACTCATATTTCCCACAAATAATAGGTCATATTTTTTAGTTTCATCTATTTTCTCAAAAAAAGAATTATCAACTCCATTTGGTATACAATGTATTTTTGCCTTATTTGGATGTAGAATTAATTCTCGATCTTGTTCACTGATGATAATTTGATTTTCAAAATAATCAAAAATTTGTCTTTCGTAGTTAGCGAGTCTTTTTGATTCAATTTTAAAAAGCCATTTTAAATAGAAAGGAGCTTTTTCAATTCTTCGTTGAATTCCTTTTGAAAGGGCATCCATGTAATCTATCGTTTTTTTACAATGATGGTAATTTTTAACGAATTCAGTTACTCTAATTAATTGACAGTAAATATGGTCTGGTTTTATTTCTTCTAAAATTTTGTTGATGCGGTAATTGATTTTACTTGAATAAAAGTAACCAATCTGAAATGGTTTTTTAGTAAAAATTTGAAGACAAATATTAAAAGCAATCGAGATTTTAGATAGTCTAAAAATATAAATGGTTGAACAATATTTTCTTAATTGTTCAATCGATTCTTTACTTACTTTTGAATCTGTAGTGGCAATCAATGTGATTGAATAGGTGGAAGATAGTTCTTTAATCTGATGAAAAGCACGAAGTTTATCCCCTTTTTCAAGAGGAAAAGGAAATCTAGAAACTATTATAACTAGTTTTTTACGATATGGATTTGATGAATTCAACTATTTTTTTTGAGATTGCTTCTTCTGAGTAATTGAATTGTATTGTCTTTTTTGCATTGTTTCCAATATATTCTCTTAGTTCTTTTAAAGAGTTTAGTTCGATTGCTGCATTAATGAAATCTGTATCATTTGAAGCTATTAAAACATCTTTTCCATTTTCAAGAGCTATCCCTTCAATTCCAAGTGGCGTCGTTAAAATAGGAACTCCAAAATTCATTCCTTCAATAATTTTAATTTTCACCCCTGAACCAGATTGAATTGGAACAAGCATTATACCTTTAGAAATCATAAAATCTGATATAGAATCTACGTAGCCTACAATTTCAATTCCTGCTTCAATAGATGTTTGAAACTCTTCGGGCATTGAACTTCCAGCGATATATAATTTAGCATCTGGAATTGTTTTTCTTATTTCAGGAAAAATAGTTTGTATCAAATGTTTTACCGTTTCAATATTGGGCAACCAATTCATTGAACCTATAAAGAAAAATGAATTTGTATTATAATTCGATTGTTGTTGAGCCGATTGAATGGAAATTGGAATAGTAGTAGAATTGGTTTTTATTCCAAGCTTTTTTAATGTTTTTTCATCTTCGTTTGAGATAAAGGCAATTGCATCAATTTTATTTAAAATTTGAAGTTCTGCCTTTTTTAAATCTTTTGCTAATTTTTTTAAATAGAACTTTTTAAAAAAAGAAGTTTCATTATTAGCTAATCTTTCCCAGATTAAAAATTCAACATTGTGACTTCTTACAATTATTTTAGCTGTTGAATATTTTTTGACTAACGAAAAATAGTTAGCTAAATAGATACTCTCAAAAATGACGATATCAATTTTTTGTTCTTTAAGATAATTTTTAAGAAGCGAATAAAATCGTTGACTTTTAAAACGATCAATGTTATAAGATCCTTTCTTAAACAAATAAGATAAAGCTGAAAAAGGATTAATACGTGTGTCTATGAATGCACTTTCTGTTCGAATAATGGCATTGAGTTTCTCCGGATAATTCTCTTCTTTATATAAATGCTTATAGGTTGAAACTGTGAAGTGTTTTACATCTAGTCCACTATTTAAAAGGGATTTTAAAAATTGATTCATAGCAACACAACCTCCATCAACTAATGGATATATTGGTTTGTTACTAATGTAGACAACTTTCATTTTTTTCTTTTAAATCGATTGAAGAATTTTACATATGCTTCTTTATTAAACACTTGTGAATCGTTTGCTGCTGCTCGCATTAAAATCAGAGCGATAGGAGTGAGGACAAGAGAAGCAAACCACATTCCGACAAAAGGGGAAACCACATTTTCAGTTGCTAAACTTTCACCAACGCTAATAAGAATGAAATAAAGCATAAATAAAAGTGCTGCAAGGACTAATGGAGTTCCAAAACCACCTTTTCGAATGATTGCACCAAGTGGAGCACCAATAAAGAATAAAACGATAATAGCGTAAGTTAAAGCAAATTTTCTATGGAAACCAATAAAATAGAGGTTTACATTTTGATAAAGGGCATCAAAATAAGTAAATTGCCCTTCTAAATTTTGATTAATTCTTCTCAAATTTGAGGGTATATTTATTAAAGCGGCTATTTTTTCTTCTTTCGATAAAGCATCTAAATGTATAGTTTCATCAGCTGCTTTTACAATTGGAGCGTTGCCTGTACTTCTAGTATTCAAATCTTTGAAATTGACGGATTGAAAGTACAAATGTTCATTTTTAATGCTTTTAGAGAAATTAGCCATTACTTCATTTGCAGATTGTTGCATAGAATCGATAGCATGATTTAACTGAAAAACATTCAGCATCTCTTGTTGATTTTTAAATAAATCTTCGTTTGAACGGCTCAATTTAAAGCCAGAAATATCAATTTTATAGGTCGCCTTGTCAAAAGAATACCTTCTTGATGGATGGGAATTATTTTCACTTTGAATTAAAGAACCGTCTGAATTGAAATTGGGTGTTTGAGGAGCCAATTCCTCTGAAATAATTCCTTTGTGTAATTCAAAAAATATCTGGTTTCCATTTACAGATTTGAAAATCCTTCCTTCTTTCGCTCGAATAGTTTTAATTACTTGAGGGTCAGTGTGAACGTGAATTAATATTTCTTCAAAATGATCGTTTTTACCTCTTTTTACTTTGATTGCATATCCATCAATTTTATCACTAAAAACACCTGGTGTGATTAAAGCGGAAATTTTTGTGTTCTGTAAATCATAGATTAATGAGTGCCATTTTAATTCTGCAACGGGTATGACATAATTAGCGAAATAAAAAGTGGCGAATGCTAAAAAAAGCACGACCGTTGTTAAAGGCCGCATGATTCTGTATAAGGAAAGTCCACTCGATTTTAAAGCTGTTAATTCATTATGTTCGGCTAAATTTCCAAAAGTCATTATGGAAGAAAGTAAAATAGCTAAAGGAAGAGCAAGAGGAATTAGTGAGGCGGAAACGTAAAATAATAATTCTAAAATAACACTTATAGAAATCCCTTTTCCCATTAAGTCATCAATGTATTTCCAAAAAAATTGCATTACAAGAATGAACATAGAAATACACAGCGTCACAATAAAAGGACCTGCAAAAGATCGAATACTAAAAATGTAAAGACGTTTCAAGAGGATTGGAAATTAAGCTCCTAAACTTCGCTTTAATTCACCGATTTGTTGTTCCCATAGACGTTTTGCTTCATCTAAGTCATCTTCATCGGCAAAGTCAGTTACATAAAGAATCACGACTTTAGTCATAGGGTCAATTTCATATCGCAGCTCACAATAAGTATCAACGCCATCTTCTTCGTCATTGATCCATTGCCATTTAATTTTATCAGTTGTTCTTTTAGTTAAAAGTCGAGCGTTTTCTTGGCTACCTTCCCATTCGAAAGTTAAAACATCATCTTTAATATTAACATCATCAGCGAACCATTCAGCTAATCCTGCCGCATTAAATATCATATTTTCTAAAGCTTTACTAGATGTTTTTAATAAAAACTCTAATTCAAATTTTATTTTTTCTGCCATTTTATGTAAGATATTTTCTAAACTTTTACAATAAGTTTTGACAAGATACTAATTTCCGCTCAATCTGTTTGAAATTAAGGGGTTGAACATCAAAAGTATTTTAAATATTTTCTGTTAACTTATATCGTTTTAACACATGTTAAACACTTGTTATTCAATATTTTAATTAGTTTGTTCTCGTCTTAAAATGTGTTCATAAGTTCTCTCTAAAATTTGATTAAAAGAACTATTTATTTCGAATGATGGAATATAAATCGAGTCTTCTATCTTTTAAATTGGTGACACTTCCATAATTATGAAGTTCTTGTAAAAGGGATAAATCAATGTCACAAATTAAAATCATTTCAGTGTTTGGTGTTGCCTCAGCTTTAATTCCATTGGTTGGAAATGCAAAATCACAAGGAGTATAAACGGCTGATTGAGCAAATTGAATATCCATATTACTTACTTTTGGAAGATTACCAACACTACCTGCAATAGCAACATAACATTCATTTTCAATGGCTCTAGCTTGAGCACATCTTTTAATTCGATGGAAACCATTTTGAGTATCGGTCAAAAAAGGAACGAATAAAATTTTCATTTCTTCTTCAGCAAGCATTCTACTTAATTCAGGAAATTCAGAATCGTAACAAATTAGAATACCTATTTTACCGCAATCAGTGTCAAAAGTTTGAATTTTATCTCCTCCAACCATTCCCCAAGCATACGATTCGGCCGGAGTAATGTGTATTTTTCTAAATTCTTCTATACTTCCATCTCGTCTACATAAAAAACCTACATTGTAAAGGCAATTGTTTTCAACCAAAGGCATACTACCTGTTATAATGTTAATGTTATAAGATATAGCGAATTCCTTAAATTTGAGTTTAATTTCTTCTGTATATTCTGCTAATTTTCGAATTGCCTCAGATTCTGGAAGTTCGTTGTACTTTGCCATTAAAGGAGCGTTAAAAAACTCAGGGAATAAACAAAAATCGCAACTATAATCTGAAACAGCATCAATAAAATATTCCATTTGTTCAAACAAAATTTCAATTTTACTCATCGACCTCATTTGCCACTGTACAAGTCCAAGTCGAACATTGGTTTTCGGTGTATTTAAGTCATTGTTTGTTTTCGAATAATAAATATTATTCCAAGCGAGTAGGGTAGCAAATTCTAATGAACTTGTATCGTTTGGTAGATAACCTGTCATTAATTTTAAGACGTGAAAATCATTGCTTAATTGAAAGGTTAAAACAGGGTCGTATATTTCTTTTAGTTTTACCTTGTCGATGTATTCTTTCGGGGAAAATTGATCTGAATATTTTGAGTAATTTGGAATACGACCTCCAAAAGCAATTCCTTTTAAATTTAATTGTTCACATAGTTCTTTTCTTACATCATATAGTCTTCTTCCTAATCTTAAGCCTCTAAATTCGGGAGAAATGAATACATCAATACCATATAAAATATTTCCAGAAGGATTATGTGTGCTAAAAGTATAATTGTCCGTTATTTCTAAATAAGTATGATCACTTTCTGCTTTTTCATCCGATACAACAATTGATAAAGCACATCCTGCTATTACATCATCTACAACAACAACAAGTTGACCTTGAGCGAATTTTTTTAGTAATAATTTTATATGTTTTACTTTCCAATAAGCATTTTCCATATCCTTATAGGAACTTATCATTGCTGTTTTTAAACTTTCATAATCTTCTATCTTGAGGTGACGAATTTCTACTTTATTGATCGTTTTTTTCATTTTATTTAATTTTAAATGAATTTAGGTCTAATTATTAGTCAATTATTGAAGGTGTTGATTATTTAACGTTGATTTAATTTAAATCTCGAAATTTGTTAATAAAGGCTTAATTTTAGGAAAGATTATTTCAATTAAGTATTCTATAATCGACGAAAATGAACAGAAGATTAAAATAATTTTAGGTTATTATTGATTTGACAATTAGCACTTTACTGAATGTTTAAAAATGTTTTTTGATTAATTAGATTCTAAAAATTGTCAAAAAAGAAAAAAACAGTATATTTGCACCCTTGTAACCATACGGCGAGGTAGCTCAGTTGGTTAGAGCGCAGGATTCATAACCCTGAGGTCGAGAGTTCAAATCTCTCTCTCGCTACAAAGGAAAGCTCAGTTTTTTAACTGGGCTTTTTTTATGGAGTGAGGAATAGGAGTGAGGGAGCATGGATCAAACGGATCAAACCCGAAAGTTGTGGATCAAGTCATATTGTTGTGGGGAGCAAAAATATTTCTACATCGATTAACAACTATAATTTAAACTTGTCAATCATAATAAGATTATTATTCTCTTACTTTTTCTTGATAAAAAGTAAGCAAAAATCAAGGTTCTTTGTAAGGAATTTTTCACTTCATTTAGTTTATATCAAGTGAACAAACATTTCTAGTGAAGTGAAATCGCACGTAAATACTTTCCTTCACGCTCTCTTTCGCTGAAAAAGCGAAACGCGATTACGGAAAAATTTACAGCTAATTCTGTAGAAAGACCAAATTCATATTAGTGCTTCGCAAATATATGTCTATTTGGTTCAAGAATACAATACAAAAAATTAGCCCCCAACTTTTGGTATTGATCCGGAATTGGAGTGAGGAAGCATTTTAAAATTAAACCTAAATTCACTTGCAATAATTTATTAATTGACTTTAAATACTCGAAAACTAGAAGTCCTTTCATTCTTCAAGATCAAAATCCAACATTTTTCTTATCTTAGAACCCTAGATAGAAAATCAAACCATCACCCCAATTTTCTATCCTCATAAACAAGCGAAAAAACTTAAAATGGCAGCTGAACAAAAAGTAAAAATAGAACAACAACTTTGGAACATTGCAAACACCCTGAGAGGGAAAATGGATGCTGATGATTTTAGAGATTATATATTGGGATTCATTTTCTATAAGTACTTGAGTACGAAGATGGATTTATATGCCAACGAAATTTTAAAACCAGATGGTTTGACTTTCAAAGAATTGGAAGGTCACGCACAAGAAGCTGATTATATGGAAGCGGTAAAAGATGCTGCTTTGGATAAGTTAGGATTTTTCTTGAAACCATCTGAATTGTTCTCTGAATTAGCAAGACGTGGGTCTTCGAGAGCCTCAGACGCCACGAGAGCCTCAGACGCCAATACAGTTTCTGGAGATAATTTCATTTTAGGTGATTTAGCGAAAGTCTTGACCAACATTGAGCAAAGTACTATGGGTTCTGAAAGTGAAGAAGATTTCGGAAATTTATTTGCTGATTTAGATTTAACGAGCCACAAATTAGGGAAATCGGAAACAGATAAAAATGAATTGATTGTAAAAGTATTGGTTCATTTAGATGAAATTGATTTCGACCTTGAAAATACGGAAAGTGATATTTTAGGAGATGCTTACGAATACTTGATTGGACAATTCGCATCTGGAGCTGGTAAAAAAGCAGGTGAGTTTTATACGCCACAACAAGTAAGTAGTATTTTAGCGCAATTGGTAACGGTTGGAAAAGACAAATTGAAAAGTGTGTACGACCCAACGTGTGGTTCTGGTTCTTTGTTGTTGCGAGTTGCAAAAGAAGTGAAAGAAGTAAGTGCGTTTTATGGGCAAGAAATGAACCCGACGACTTATAACTTGTGCCGAATGAATATGATTATGCACGATGTTCATTACAAGCGTTTCGATATTAAAAACGAAGATACTTTAGAACGACCTCAACACATAGACCAACGTTTTGAAGCAATAGTTGCTAACCCTCCTTTTTCTGCTCAATGGAGTGCAAGCCCATTGTTTATGAGTGATGACCGTTTTTCTGCTTATGGTAAATTAGCCCCAAGTAGCAAAGCAGATTTTGCATTTGTACAACATATGGTGCATCAGTTAGCCGACAATGGAACAATGGCAGTAGTATTACCTCACGGCGTTTTGTTTAGAGGTTCAGCCGAAGGACATATTCGTGAATACTTAATAAAAGACAAGAATTACCTAGATGCAGTGATTGGTTTACCTGCCAATATCTTCTACGGAACAAGTATTCCAACGTGTATTCTGGTATTAAAGAAAGACAGAAATAAGGATGCTGAACGAAGTAAAAGTATATTGTTCATAGATGCAAGCCAACATTTTGAAAAGGTGAAAACCCAAAACATGTTGCGTTTAGAGGATATTTCTAAAATCATAACAACATACGAAAACAGGACTTCTGAAGAAAAATACAGCCATTTAGCAACGATTGAAGAAATAGCCGAAAACGATTACAATCTAAATATACCTAGATATGTAGACACGTTTGAAGAAGAAGATGCGGTTGATTTAACGTCTATTACAAAAGAATTACGCGAGGTTGCTGAGCGAAGTCGAAGCACCGATGCAACAATTGAAGGTTTTTGTAAAGAATTAGGAATTGAAACACCATTTTGAGATTCTATTATGACAAAAAATAAAACCATTAGTATAGAAGGGGCTCAAATTACTATTATTTCTAATGAAAGTAAGCAAGAATATATTTCTTTAACTGATATGGCTCGTAGCCAAATGCAAGAGGTAGTTATTATTAAATGGCTTAGTCTTAAAAGTACTATTGAATATCTAGGTGAATGGGAAGCATTGTATAACCCTGATTTTAATTATACCGAATTCGGTACAATTAAAAATGAAGCTGGAAGTAATAATTTTGTGCTATCTGTAAAACAATGGCGTGATGCTTCGACGAGCTCGGCAACTCACAAAACAGGAAACATAAGAGATGAAGCTACTTTAGAACAATTAGTAGTACTCTCTAACTTGGAAAGCATAAATGCATTATTGATTCAACAAGGTTTAGCTCAAAGTGAACGCTTGATACAATTAAACACAATTGCCATTTCTCAAATGAAATCGTTGCTTGGAAATATGAACCTTAAAAAACTGAACGAATGATGGAAGTGAAAAAGTTGGTTCCTGAATTGAGGTTTAAGGGGTTTGATGAGGAATGGTCTAAGAAAAAAATTGGAAATGTATTACAAATAGGATCAGGTAAAGATTATAAACATCTTAATGATGGAAATATACCTGTTTTTGGAACAGGTGGATTAATGGCATATGTAAATAAACCATTATATACTGGAGAAACTGTATTTATTGGAAGAAAAGGGTCTATTGATAAACCCTTTTATTATGAAGGCGATTTTTGGACTGTTGATACTTTGTTTTATACTTTTAATTTCAATTTAACTATACCAAAGTTTATTTATGCAATTTTCCAAAAAATAAATTGGTATCAACATAATGAGGCATCTGGTGTTCCTAGTTTATCAAAAAAAACAATAGAATCTATTCCTGTTAACATCCCCTCCCTCCCCGAACAACAAAAAATAGCTTCTTTTTTAAGTGCCGTAGATGAAAAAATACAACAACTTACTCGCAAAAAAGAATTATTGGAGCAGTACAAAAAAGGCGTAATGCAACAATTGTTTTCTGGTAAATTGAGGTTTAAGGATGGCACTTCGACTGAGCTCAGTGCAGGAAATGGGAAGGATTATCCTGAGTGGGAAGTGAAGAAGTTGGGGGAAATAGCATATATCAAAAAAGGAAAACAATTAAATAAAGAAAATCTTACTGAAACAGGTAAATATCTTTGTATTAATGGAGGTATCTCTCCGTCTGGTTTTACAGATGATTATAATACTTTAGAAAATACAATAACAATAAGTGAAGGTGGAAATTCTTGTGGGTTTATTAATTTCTTCAAATCAAAATTTTGGAGTGGAGGACATAATTATTCTATTGAACTAATTAATGAAATTGAAACGGATAATGATTTTTTATTTCAATTATTAAAGCAAAATCAAACTGAAATTATGAGTTTGAGAGTTGGTTCAGGTTTGCCTAATATTCAAAAAAAGGATTTGAATGTATTTTCATTTCTATTTCCTAATTCTATTCAAGAACAACAAAAAATAGCCAATTTCCTATCAGGTATAGATGATAAAATAGAAAGTACCACGCAACAAATCAACCAAACCCAAACGTTTAAAAAAGGGTTGTTGCAGAAAATGTTTGTATGAGCAAAAAAAAGAACATATATTTATTAATAGTGATTTTTTCTATAGGATGAAGATAGGTTATTTAATAAAAGATAAAAAATAAAATTATGAAAAAAGTAAAAGAGTTTATAGATAAGCTAACAGATTATATTGATTTAGGTATATTCTATTTAGGTTATATCCTTATTTTAGTAGGTATTTATTCTTTTTTTAATGTTCTAATTCGATATAGAATTGAACTTAATGAAATGAGTGGTTACCCTCATTTTTTGTTTCCAGGTATAGCTTGTTCTGTAATCGGAGTTTATTTTATCAGAAGTTATAAAAAAAAGGATAAATGAGTATAATAATAGAGGGTGTGAAATTTTATACAATACCAGAAACAGCTGAGGCTTTAAATACTTTCTTCTAAGGAGATGTTTAAAGCTAAAATATATTAATTTAGGGGAGTGTAAAAATAAATTGAACAGCATCTTACACGCTGATAAAGTAATTCACTTGAATGATGGTTAGTATTATTTTTCAAAGTGATGAAGATATTAAATATGAAAGATTACCTCTAAAAGTCGATAAAAATTCATTGAAGATTTATTAGAAAATATAGAAATTTGGAAAATAAAATAAAATGAGTCATCAATCCGAAGCATTACTAGAAAAAAACTTAATCAATCAATTAATTGGATTAGGTTATTCATCTGTGAAAATTCAGGATGGTGATTCGTTGGTTGCCAATCTTAAAAGTCAATTGGAACTTTTCAATGAAACGACTTTTACAGTAAAAGAATTTGATGCCATTTTAAATCATTTAGCGAAAGGAAACGTATTTGAAAAAGCGAAGACTTTAAGAGACCGTTTTCAATTGACAAAAGAAGATGGAACTTCATTTTACGTTCGTTTTTTTAACAAAGAAAATAATAGCAAAAATTTATTTCAAGTAACGAATCAAGTAACAATTCAAGGGTCTTTTTTGAATCGTTACGATGTTACCTTATTAGTGAACGGATTACCCTTGATTCAAATAGAATTGAAACGTTCAGGCATCGAAATTAAAGAAGCATTCAATCAAATAAATCGCTATCAATTACATTCATTCTGGAGTAATCACGGTTTGTTTCAATACGTTCAGTTGTTTGTTATAAGTAACAAAGTAAACACAAAATATTTAGCGAATAATCGTCTTCAATCTGTAAAACAAACAT
Organism: Chryseobacterium gleum; assembly: GCA_945902775.1. Lineage (GTDB taxonomy): Bacteria > Bacteroidota > Bacteroidia > Flavobacteriales_D > Crocinitomicaceae > CAIUKX01. The sequence goes on from CAMDMY010000023.1 coordinate 26,885, forward strand.
TCTATTGGGCGGATGAAAAGAATAAAAACATTACTGATTTAACGGAGTTTACGAATGCTTTTTTAAACCCAACACATTTGGGTAAAATGGTTGCCCATTTCATCGTAATCAATGAAACACACAAAGTGATGATGGTATTGCGTCCGTATCAGTATTTCGCAACGGAAGCAATTATCAAGCAAGTTTCACAATCCAATGAGAATGCCTATATCTGGCATACAACAGGTTCAGGTAAAACCTTAACTTCATTCAAAGCGAGTCAAATTTTAGTAGAATTGCCAAACGTTCATAAAGTAGTTTTTGTTGTCGATAGAAAAGATTTGGATTACCAAACCATGAATGAGTTCAATGCGTTCAAGAAAGACAGTGTTGATGTTACGGATAATACGCAATCATTAGTTAGACAATTAACGGATAATACGAAATTAGTATTAACTACCATTCAAAAATTGAACAATGCTATTTCAGACCGTTTTAAGTCGAGTATAGAATCGTTGAGAAACGAGAAAATTGTTTTCATTTTTGATGAATGTCACAGAAGTCAGTTCGGAGAAACCCACGGGAGAATAACAGAGTTCTTTGCTAAAAGTCAATTAATAGGTTTTACAGGAACGCCCATCTTTGCGGAAAATGCTTCCAAAAATGAATTAGGAAAACGAACTACTAAAGATTTATTCGGAAACTGTTTACACAAATATGTGATTACTGATGCTATTCGTGATGAAAATGTACTTCGTTTTGGAATAGAATATGTTGGAAAATACAAAGATAAAAGTAATGCCTTTATTGATATTGAAGTTGAAGATATTGATAAGTCGGAAGTACTCGATTCAGAGAAACGTCTAGCTAAAATTGCTGATTATATTATTACGCATCATAGTCAAAAAACGTTTCGTAAAGATTATTCAGCTCTTTTTGCTGTAAGTAGTATTGATAATGCTATCAAATATTATGATATTTTTCAAAAGAAAAAGAATGCAGGCGAACATGATTTACGCATTGCAACAATTTTCACCTACGGAACAAACGAAGATTCTGATGAAGCACGAGATTATCTTCCTGAAGACCAATATGAATGGCATACTGAGCAAAGTCGAAGTATGGCAGCTGATCCAAAAGCAATTTATCAATCAAGTCATTCAAGGGATAGATTAGAAGAATATATTGGAGATTACAACAATATGTTCAATACTAGTTTTTCAACGAAAGACAGTCAGCAATTTGAAAACTATTTCAAAGACATTAGTAAACGTTTAAAAGAACGAGAGAAAGAAAGTTTCAACGATGAGAAAGACCGTTTAGATATAGTCATTGTTGTAAATATGATGTTGACAGGTTTTGACGCTAAAAAAGTAAATACATTGTATGTTGATAAGAATCTGAAGCAACATGGTTTAATTCAGGCATACTCGAGAACCAATCGAATTTTAGGAGAACAGAAATCTCAAGGTAACATTTTAGCATTCAGGAATCTTAAAAAAGCGACCGATGATGCAATTACCTTGTTTTCAAATAAAGATGCAATAGAAGTTGTTACAATGCCTGATTACGAAGTAATTGCTACTAAGTTTGACGAGGCTTTGGAGTTTTTAAGAGTAATTACGCCAACCTATCAAAGTGTTGATGAATTAGAAAGCGAAGAAGCAGAAGCACAATTTGTGCATGCATTTCGACGATTAATGCGAAATATGAATGTCATACAGTCATATACTGATTTTGACTGGGAAGATATTGCAATTGATGAACAAGAATTTGAAGATTATAAAAGCAAGTATTTAGACTTGTATCAAAAAGTTCAAAGAGACCAACAAAAGCAAAAAACGTCTATTCTTGATGATATTGATTTTGAATTGGAATTGATTCATAAAGACCAAATAAATGTTGCTTATATAATAAAATTACTCTCTCAGTTGAAGGAAGAGAAAACAGATACAGCTGCTGCTAAAAGAAAAGCAATTATCGATTTATTAGGAGGTGATATTCAACTAAGAAGCAAAAGAGAACTGATTCAAAAATTCATTGATGAAAATTTACCTCACATTAATGATACTGATAACCTCGAAGATGAATTTGAAAAGTTTTGGCAAGATCAAAAAGTATTAGCTCTTGGAAAGTTGTGCGAAGAAGAACATTTAGACAAGGCACAGTTCAAAGCGTTAATTGATGCCTATATTTTTAGTGGTCGTGAGCCTATTAAAGATGAGGTTTTTAAATGTTTGGATAATCGACCAAGTGTCTTGCAGGCAAGAGCAATAGGGGATAGGATTATTGCAAAGATGAAGGAGTTTGTGGAAGTGTTTTTTGAGGGGATGATGGCTTAGGAGAGATCAATTTAAAATTTATAGGCTCGCTACAAAGGAAAGTTCAGTTTTTTAACTGGGCTTTTTTATTTTATCTAAATAACTTATTCAATTTTCAATTCGATGATTAAATTTGTCCTATGTCAAAACGGATATTATTAATCGGATATATGGGAGCTGGTAAATCCACTATAGGTCAAATCTTGGCTTCTAATTTGGGAATCCCTTTTATAGATTCTGATTCTGAAATTGAACGACAAGTTGGAAAATCAATACCTGAAATATTTGAAACTCAGGGAGAAGTCGAATTTCGAAAATTAGAAACAGATTTCATTCAAAATTTATCACGTTCTGATTCATATGTTTTATCAACAGGTGGGGGATTGCCTTGTTTTAATGATAACTTATTGTTTTTAAATGAATTAGGGATTACCATTTATTTAAAAAACACAAGTGAAGTTTTGGCGAAAAGAATAGTCAATTCTCCAATTGAAAGACCAATAGTGAAAGGAAAGAGTTTTTCTGAATTGGTTGATTTTATTCAAGATAATCTTAAAATAAGAGAGGTTTACTATCTGAAATCAAACTATGTTTTAGCACCAGAAGAACAAGAAGTTGATAAAATTCTAGCACTTTTAAATCCTGAAATATGAAAAACTATCTGCAAGAAACAACTTTCTTAAATTTTTCAAATGAATTGTTTTCAGATTTTTTAAAAAATATAGATGCCACAAAAAGCAAAAAAGAAATTGCGATAGATTTGTATTTTTTAGTTCGAGATAAATTTACCTACGATCCATATCATTTGAATATTAGTGAAAAAGGATTGCTTGCTAGTAATGTTATTCTAAAGAAAAGAGCTTGGTGTGTAGAAAAATCGATTCTTTTAGCAGCATGTGCTAGAAAATTTGAAATTCCCTCTCGACTAGGTTTTGCAATTGTTACAAATCATATCGGAGTTGAGAAATTAGAGTCCTTTTTAAGGAGAAAAGAGATCGTATTTCACGGATACACTGAATTATTTATAGAAGATAAATGGGTGAAATGTACCCCTTCTTTTGACAAAAATATCTGTCGACTTTCAAATGTCACGCCTTTGGATTGGGATGGAGCAACAGATTCAATGTTTCAAGAATTTGAGAAAGATAAAAGATTTATGGAATACCTTCATTATTACGGTGAATTTGAGGATGTTCCAATCGAACTGATGAATTCTGAAATGAAAAAATATTACCCGCATTTATTTGAAAATGAATACAATACGAAGGAGTTTTCGTTTATTCATCTTTAAATTTTTAAGGCGTTAGTAATAGGTGACAAAATAGCAGTTAGAAGCTAATGGCACGACTATTGAAAATAAACTTGTTCGTTCTGAAAATCAATGAAAAACTTTTTTATTGAATGAACAGAAAATGATTAAACTGACAGATTGACGTTATAATAGATATACAATGAACGATATTTTTGACACAACACTTCTTCATCTTAACGGTTCGAAAGAATCGGAAGCAGAATTTATTCCTTTAATTACTGCGGAAGAGGAAGAAAATATGAATACGCAAAGTTATCCAGATGAATTGCCGATTTTACCTTTGAGAAATAATGTTCTATTTCCGGGAGTCGTAATTCCAATCACTGTTGGAAGAGATAAGTCAATTAAATTGATTCAGGATGCGAATAAAGGTTCTAAAATAATAGGTGTTGTTTCTCAAAAAAATCAAGATGAAGAATCGCCAGAATTTGCAGATTTATATTCGGTAGGTACTGTTGCTCAGATTATTAGGATGTTGAGAATGCCTGATGGTAGCACAACTGTTATTATTCAGGGAAAGCGTCGTTTTGAAATGATTTCTCCAGTGAAAACTGAGCCTTATTTGTATGCTCAGGTGAAAATGATTGAAGAAAAAAAGGCTACAAAAAAGAACAAGGAATTGGAAATGATGTTTACGAACATCAAGGAATTAGCGCTTCAAATTATAAAAGATAGTCCGAACATTCCATCTGAAGCTTCTTTTGCCATCGGAAACATAGAAAGTCCAACGTTTTTAGTGAATTTTATTTCATCCAATATGAATGCGGATGTAGTGAAAAAACAAGAAATGTTGGAAGAATTGAATATTAAGAAACGTGTTACAATGGTGATGGAGCATTTGTCTCTTGAAATCCAAATGTTGGAAATGCGAAATCAGATCAATTCAAAAGTTCGAAAAGATATGGATCGTCAACAACGAGAATATTTTTTGAATCAAGAAATTAGAGCTATTCAGGAAGAGTTAGGTGATAATCCTCAAGAACAGGATGTTGCTGAAATGAAAAAACGAGCAGAACTTAAAAAATGGGATGAAAAAGTATCTAAATTATTTTATAAAGAATTAGATCGATTCCAACGCATGAATCCGCAAGGAGCAGAATATTCAGTACAATTAAATTATTTAGACTTAATCTTAGATCTTCCATGGGGAGAGTATTCAACAGATATTTTAGACTTAAAAAGAGCTGCCAAAATTTTAGATCGTGATCATTATGGTTTAGAGGATGTAAAGCGTCGAATCCTGGAATATCTGGCTGTTTTAAAGTTAAAGGGAAATATGAAATCTCCAATTTTGTGTTTTTATGGTCCTCCAGGAGTAGGTAAAACATCATTGGGAAAATCTATAGCGGAAGCATTAGGTAGAAAATACATTCGCATGTCGCTAGGTGGGGTTCACGATGAATCTGAAGTTAGAGGTCACAGAAAAACATATATCGGAGCGATGCCGGGGAGAATTATTCAAAACATCAAAAAAGCTGCAATTTCGAATCCAGTTTTTGTTTTGGATGAAATTGACAAGTTAGGTAAAAGTAATCATGGAGACCCTTCATCGGCAATGTTGGAAGTTCTTGATCCTGAGCAAAATAATGAGTTTTATGATAATTATGTAGAAACAGAATTTGATTTATCTCGTGTGATGTTCGTTGCTACAGCAAATAATTTATCGACTATTCCTGGACCCTTAAGAGATCGTATGGAAATAATTGAGGTAAACGGTTATACGGTTGAAGAAAAAATAGAGATTGCGAAACGACATTTGATACCGAAACAAATTGAAGAACACGGTATTAAAAAAGGTGATTTTTCAATCGATTCTAAATTAATTGAAAATTTAATTGAAGAATACACGAGTGAATCTGGAGTTCGTGGTTTAGATAAAAAAGTGGCAAAGTTAGTTCGTAATAGAGCTAGACAAATTGCTATGGAAGAAGAGTTTAAATCGAAAATGGTAAAAGAAGATCTTTTTACGATTTTAGGAGCAGGAAGAGGAAGAACGAAATACGATAATAATAGTGTTGCAGGAGTTGTTACTGGGTTAGCTTGGACAAGTGTTGGAGGAGATATTTTATTCATAGAATCTTCCATTACGAAAGGAAAAGGTAAATTGACATTAACTGGAAATCTAGGCGATGTAATGAAAGAATCTGCTGTGATAGCCTTAGAATATTTAAAAGCGCATAGTGATTGGTTTGGATTAAGTCAAGACGTTTTCGATAACTACAATGTCCATATTCATGTTCCAGAAGGTGCAACACCTAAAGATGGTCCAAGTGCAGGAATCACAATGTTAACTTCTTTAGCTTCGTTATTTTCTCAACGTAAAGTGAAAAAGAATTTAGCAATGACGGGAGAAATAACACTTAGAGGGGATGTTTTACCAGTCGGTGGAATTAAAGAAAAAATATTAGCTGCAAAAAGAGCTAGTATTAAAGAAATCATACTTTGTGAGAAGAATAGAAAAGATATAGAAGAAATAAAAGAGTCTTATCTGAAAGGTTTGACGTTTCATTATGTGAAAACAATGAAAGAAGTTTTAGATATTGCTATTATAAAAGAAAAAGTAGATAATTTTATATCGATTAGTTAAGAAAGAAGACAACCAGTTTTTAAATTCCTCGTCTAAATATTAATTATATTGTTGACTAATTTTTTAAATAGACCAAATGTTTGAACAAAATTTCACCCTTATAAACCTAGTAAGTTTAATAACTTGCTTTGTTGGTGTTTTTTATGTTTTTCAAATTGGAAGTTTAAAAAAGTCGGTTGTAAGGGAAGGAAAGTATTTTACGTTGTACCTTTCAGTTATTTCTTTCATTGTTTTACTTTTTTTTATCATTGATTTAAATTTAAAAAATAAGTTTTTAAATTTAACAATCATTTTTTTGCTGATTCCTTCAATAATATTGATTTCCCCATTGATGTGGTTGTATATCAGGCGGCTAATTTCATATAAGCAAAAAAGCAAATCAATATTTCATTTACTTCCGTCATTACTGAGTGCTAGTTTAATTGCGGTGTTTTATTGTCTGTATTATCTTACAAACAATAAGATTTTCATCGATTTTGTAATGTACGTTTGTCTAATCTCGCTTATTGGAGTCTTTTTGGTTCAAAATGTATACTATATATTCAATACAATTAGAGGGTACAAACTATATAAAAAAAATGTTGAGCAAGTTTATTCTTATTCAGAAGAAGTTGATTTATCTTGGATAAAAGTACTGGTGATTGGTTATGTTGTTTTTATAGTTGGGATTACTGTTGTTAATGTATATGAAACCTCCAAACCTATTAAAATTGATTCTTATGGAACATACAAAGGTCATTTAATGATAAAAGTAGATGAAAAGGAAGGTTTAAAAGATAGAGAAAGGTTGAAATTAATAGGTTTAAAAGAATATGATACTGATGAAAGTTATTTAATAAAACAATTGGATAAATCAACTTTTTACTTGCCTAAAGTTTCAAGTGAATCGGTTAAAAATAAAAACTTTATAATTCAAGGAAAAGATAAATTTAAAGCGGATCTTTCTACTATTATTTTTAATTTAATAGTATTAATTTATATCATCTATACTGGGCATTTCGCATTGAAACAAAAATCAATTTTAGTTTCAGAATTGATTGATTCAAACGAAAATATTGAAGAAATTGATTTAAAAGACAAAAATATTTCAGAATCACAATTAGCTGTATTTCAAAAGATTAAAAATGATCTTCTGGAAGTGATGAAAACTAAAAAACCATACTTAGATCAAAACTTAAACATTTTTACTTTAGCAAAACAATTAGGGACGAATAGCAAATACCTTTCGCAAGTTATCAATCAAGAGTTTGATAAGAGTTTTGTTCATTTTATAAACGAATATCGAATAGAAGAAGCCAAACAGATTTTGTTGGTCGATAATAATTTTACGATTGAAGCTCAAAGTCAAATGGTTGGATTTAAATCAAAATCTTCGTTTAATATTGCTTTTAAGCGTCATACCGGAATAACTCCTTCATTATATATTCAAGGGAATAAATATTCAGCCTAATTCAAACTTTATTAAGTTGTAAAGTCATTTTTATTTTGATTAAAATGTGATTTTAATCATACTTTAATCTTTACTACATCTCTAATTTTACTAGATATTCATGTTTTAAATAAATGATTTAAATATAGATTTATTTAAAGTTTATTTTATTGATTTTTAGCGATAATTTGAAAATGTCAATACCAGTTTATTTATATAATTTTTTTGGTTTTATTTGTTTGAAACAAAGAGATCATTATTGTTTATGTTGAAGATTGTAAAACAATCATCGCCTCTAAATCACATTTAAAATTAATATAAATATTTCCCAAAATAAGTAATGATGGAAATTCCTTTTGCAGAATGTTACCGTATAAAAATGGTAGAACAAATTTATAGAAGTACCAGAGAAGAGCGTGAAGTTTGGTTAAAAGAGGCAAAAAATAATCTTTTTAATTTAAGATCAGAGCAAGTGTTTATTGATCTTTTGACAGATTCTGGAACAGGAGCAATGAGTGATAAACAATGGTCTGCAATGATGCTTGGTGATGAAAGTTATGCAGGTGCTTCATCATATTACAAATTAAAAGATGCTATTACAACTATTTTAGGTTTTGATTACATATTGCCAACGCACCAAGGAAGGGCGGCAGAAAATGTTTTGTTTTCGGTATTGATAAAAGAGGGAGATATTATACCTGGAAATTCGCATTTTGATACGACTAAAGGTCACATCGAATTTAGAAAAGCAACAGCATTAGACATTACCGTAGAGGAGTCAAAAGATACCTCAACGCCTTATCCTTTTAAAGGAAACTTGAATTTAGAAAGGTTAGAAGAATCAATTAAATTACATACAGTTGAGAAAATACCTTTTATATTGATCACTGTAACAAATAATACAGCAGGGGGACAACCAGTTTCTTTAGAAAACATTAGAGGAGTTAGAGCAATTGCTAATAAATATGGTATTCCTGTAGTTTTTGATTCTGCACGTTTTGCTGAAAATGCCTATTTCATTAAGTTGAGAGAAAAAGGGTTTGAAAATAAATCAATTAAAGAAATTGTTGCTGAAATGTATGAAAATGCAGATGCGATGACGATGAGTAGTAAAAAAGATGCAATTGTAAATATGGGTGGATTTATTGCAATGAAAAGCAAGGATTTATTCGAAAAAGCAAGTGTATTTAATATTATGTTTGAAGGATTTGTTACCTATGGAGGAATGTCAGGTAGAGATATGAATGCGTTAGCTCAAGGATTAGATGAAGGGACTGAATTTGAAACGCTTGAAACGAGAATAAAACAAACGGAATATTTAGGGAATAAATTAATTGAATATGGTGTTCCAATTCAATTGCCTATTGGAGGTCATGCTGTTTTTGTAGATGCTAGAAAAATCTTAGGTCACATTCCGAAAGAAGAATTTCAAGCTCAAACTTTGGCGATAGAGCTGTATTTAGAAGGTGGAGTAAGAGGAGTAGAAATTGGAGCAATTTTAGCTGACAGAGATCCGAATACGAGAGAAAATCGCTATCCAGCTTTAGAATTGTTAAGATTAGCTATTCCTAGAAGAACATATACAAACAATCATATGGATGTCATTGCTGCTTCTTTAAAAAATGTATTTGATCGAAAAAATCAAATTACAAAAGGGTTTAAAATCATAAAAGAAGCTCCTATAATGAGGCATTTTACAGTAGAGTTAGAAAGAGTTTAAACTTTTATATATTAATCGAAATCAGGTTATTAAATTAAGAATGCCAGTAAATAATTTTTTTTACTGGTATTTTTATGATTAAAAGTTCGAATGAATTTATTTTATAGTTTGCAATGAACGGTTAAATTATTCCTAATAAACTGAGATAAGCAGAATGCGATTTTTTTACATATAGAATCAATGTCATTAAATAATTGTGTGAAAAAATAAAATGCGTTAAAAAAATAACAAAACTAAAGTATTATTTTTTATACGTGAGTAACATCCCTACTTTTGATATCGAATTCAACGTTTTATAGTTGAAATTTGAATTCGTGTATGTATTCTGATAGATTAAAATCTATAATTGCGCTCAAAATAAAGTAGAAATAAATTTTTTTTAATTTTTTAGCACTTTAAATACTCATTTAATAATCAGTACTTAAATTGATAAAAATTGTAAAAGTTAGAATTTATTAATATTTCATTTTTTTAATTAAAAAATAATTTAAATATCAAACTTTAACAATCTTTTATGAAGTCTAAAAAATTCTTTTTAGGTAAAATTTCCATTTTACTATTTTTTTCTATTGCTTTTTTAAATTCCGTTTCAGCTAAAGACATTTTTGTAAATGGAACCTACAATGCTGCAAACGATGTTTACACTAAAGCTATTGGAAATACCGCTAATTCAGGTTTAACAGCATTGTTACCTAAGAAAACATTATCTGAAGCAATTAATATCGCAGTTGCTGGTGATGTAATTTATGTTGATGCTGATACCTACATTGAAGGGAATTTTACTATTTCTAAAGCAATAACTATTATTGGTGCTGGTTCAGGAAAGACTATTTTTAATGGAAATAACAAGTCTGTTTATTTCGCTAATATAAAATCAAGTAATGTAAGTATTCGAAATTTAAGTGCTACTAAATATTTTTACGATAACAGTTCTTTTGGACAAGTTATCAATATAAACGGTGCATTCACTGGAATTAAAATTGAAAATGTTGTAATAACTGATTGTTTAGGAGGTACTTCTACTTTACCTAATCTTTATATTTCTACAGGCGCATCTGTTACAGTTAGAAACTGTTTTTTTAAATGTTCAGGTTATAACGGTGCAAGAGGTGGTGGAATTTTAGTAAAAGGGGCAACTTTAGTATTAGAAAATACTGTTTTCAAACAAAGCCAAAACACGCTTGATTATGGAGGTGGTTTGAAAATTGATGGAACTTCAATTGTAACAGTGAAAAACTGTTCGTTTTTCGATTGTATTGGTCAAATTGGAGGAGGTGCTATTGGAATGTCTGCTGGAAAACTAGATGTTTCTGGAAGTTGTTTTACAGGGAATTTTTCTAGAACAGATGATAATAATTCTGGGGGTGGAGCTGTTTTCATTAAAGGTGGTTCTGGATCTTTTACTAATTGTTCTTTTTCAAATAACAAGACAACTGCAGGTGGTAATGTTGCAGCTTCTACTTCTGCCGATGGTGGTGCGATTCGTTTTGCGAATTCAATTTTCACTATGAATACATGTTCATTTCAAACAAATCAAGCAGGTGTTGGAAGTGGTTCTTTAGGTGAAGATATCGCATTGATTTCTGGAACTCTAAATTTATCTCAAATTAGATTTGAATCATTATATACTAGTCTTGCATCAGATGTGAATATTTATAGATTAGCTGGAACAGTATCATTCGCTAATTCTGGTCAACCAGTTACAACAGTTGGTGTTGCTATTACAAAACCTGAAATGAATGGTACTTTTACTTCAACAAATGTTTTAGCTCCTTCTTTAATTCCTGTTACAGCTTGTGCAAATTCAAACATTATAAATTGTGGTTTTGAATCACCTACATATTGCCAAACTGAAAAAAATCCTCCAATTATTTTCCATTGTGTAGATGATAAAACACTTACAAATTGTTCTGGAAATATTCCTGATTTCACAAAATCTCCTGAATTAACTTTTTATGAATATTGTGGATACACAGTAACACAATCTATACCTACAACTACTTTAATCAGTTCTATTGGTAATAAAACAGTACCTGTTACAATTACTATTACTGACAACACGGGGAATATATCAAGTTGTACTTTTAACTTAACAATTTCTGGTTGTGGTTGTACACCTACCACCGCACCAATTTTAAATACTCAAAATATTACAGTTCAATTAGATGCAACTGGAAATTCAATTATTACCGCAAGTCAAATAAATAATGGTTCTGTAGATGCGTGTGGTTTAACAACTTTAACTTATTCTTTAAGTAAAACTACTTTCAATTGTTCTAATATAGGATTGAATACAATTACTTTTACGGCAACGGATTCAAAAGGTAATACCGCATCTAAATCAGTAACTGTTACTGTACAGGACAAAATTGCTCCTACAGTTATAACGCAAAACTTCACAGCTCAATTAGATGCAACTGGTAATGCTACAATTACAACTGCAAACATCAACAATGGTTCTTCTGACAACTGTTCTATTAAAACAATTGCTTTAGATAAAACAACATTCAACTGTTCAAACATCGGAGCAAATACAGTAATACTTACACTAGAGGATGTAAACGGTAATGTTTCTTCTAAAACTGCAACAGTAACGGTTGAAGATAACATCGCACCAGTAATTTCTGTAAACAACAACTTCACAGCTCAATTAGATGCTACTGGAAATGCAGTTATTA